>JBFINV010000028.1:0-13685 GCA_041611015.1 Acidimicrobiales bacterium
CAGCACCCGCCCGTCGTCGCCGATGATCCGGAAGTTGGGGCGCAGGTGCAGGGGCAGGGCGTCGAGGTCGAGGGCGCCCGCTGGGATGTTCACGCCGCCGTGTCGAGCGAAAGCTTCACGCAGCGAGTCGATGAGCGACAGCTCGGGATCGAGCTGGGGGAGCACGGCGTCGACCGTCTCCGCAACCGGCACGAACTGCTTTCGCAACGACTTCGGAAGCGACCGAACCAGCGCGGTGACCAGCTCCCGGCGCAGCCCCGGGACCAGCCAGTCGAAGGTGGCCTGCTGGAGTCGGCCCACGGCTGCCACCGGGACGTCGATGGTGATGCCGTCATCGGGGCGCCCGGGGTCGAAGACGTAGGTGACCGCCAGTGAGACGTCACCCACCGGCCACCGGTCCGGGAAGTCTTCCGGGTGCCCCAGCGATGCGCTCTCTCCGACGAGGTCCTCGACCGTCAGCTCCAACAGGTGGGGATCGGTCCGGCTGGCTCGTGGCCACCAGCGCTCGAGCCGTTCCACGCTGGCGATGTCGGGCGGCAGCCGGGCGTCGAACCAGGCCACCAGCTCGTCGTCGCTCACCAGCAGGGCCTGCCGGTGCCGGGCCTCCAGGTCCCGGACCTGGGCCACGCGCTCGGCGTTGTGATCCATGAACGGGTACGAGAGCGTGGCGTCGCCGGCGACGAGGGCGTGGCGGATGAACAGCAGCCGGGCCTCCTCGGGGTCGATTCGGGCCCAGGTGACCGGACGCCCCTGGGCCAGCACCAGGCCGTAGATGGACACGGTCTCCTCGGCCACCGCGCCGCCCCGCTCGGCATCCCAGTACGGATCGGTGTAGGTGTGGGTGAGGAGGTGCTCGCCCAGCGCCTCGATCCACTCCGGCCGAACGGGGGCCACCCCCCGGGCCCAGAGCCGGTTGGTCTCGACCAGCTCGGCAGCCATGACCCAGCGGGGAGGGCGATCGAAGAGCGCGGATCCCGGCGCGATCGCGAAGCGGGCGTTGCGGGCGCCCCGATACCCGTACCCCTCGCGTTCGCGGTGGCCCACGTGCGAGAGCAGCCCTGCGAGCAGGGCCCGGTGGACCACGTCGGGGTCTGCGGGCTGGCGCTGGGCGTGCAGGCCCAGGCTCCGGGTCACCCGGCGCAGCTGGGCGTGGACGTCCTGCCACTCTCGCACCCGGGGGTAGTTGAGCAGCTCGCGGCGGCACAGTCGCCGGAACCGGCTCGAGGACCCGGCTCGCCGCTCCCCCTCCAGGTACTCCCAGAGCCGGAGCAACGTGAGGAAGTCCGACGACGGTTCGACGAACCGGCCGTGGAGCTCGTCGGCCTCCTGGCGGCGGTCGGCTGGCCGCTCCCGGGGGTCCTGGATCGACAATCCGGCGGCGATGACGAGCACCTCGCGCAGGCAGCCGCTCTGCCCGCCCTCGTGGATCATCCGACCGAACCGGGGATCGACCGGGAGCTCGGCGAGCACCCGGCCGATGGGGGTGAGCCGGGGCCGAGCGTCGTCGCCGGTGATGGCGCCGAGCTCGTGGAGCAGGGCCACACCGTCGCGGATGTTGCGGTGGTCGGGTGGGTCGACGAATGGGAACGAGGCCACCTCGCCCAGCCGCGACGCGGCCATCTGCAGGATCACCGAGGCCAGGTTGGTCCGCTGGATCTCGGGTTCGGTGAACTCGGGACGGCCCTGGTAGTCCTCCTCGGAGTAGAGGCGGACGCAGATCCCGGGCCCGAGGCGCCCGCAGCGTCCGGCCCGCTGGTTGGCCGAGGCCTGGGAGATCGGTTCGATGGGGAGCCGCTGGACCTTGGTGCGACGGTTGTAGCGGGAGATCCGGGCGGTCCCGGGGTCGACCACCGAGCGGATCCCGGGCACGGTCAGCGACGTCTCGGCGACGTTGGTCGCCACCACGATCCGCCGGCCCCGGTGGGGTGCGAACACCCGATGCTGCTCGGCCGTAGACAGCCGGGCGTAGAGGGGCACGAGCTCGACGTCGGGGAGGTCGAGCTCGGCCAAGGCATCGACGGCGTCGCGGATCTCGCGCTCGCCCGAGCAGAAGACGAGAACGTCGCCGTCGATCTCGGTGAACAGCTCCATCACCGCATCGCAGATCCCCTGTGGCTGGTCGCGGGGCTCGGGGCTGTCGCTGTTCACGCCGGCGGCAGGGTCGTCGAGGGGCCGGTAGCGGACCTCGACGGGGTAGGTGCGCCCGGAGACCTCCACGACCGGGGCCCCGCCGAAGTGGGCGGCGAAGCGTTCGGTGTCGATGGTGGCCGACGTGACGACCAGCTTCAGGTCGGGGCGTTGCGGGAGCAGCCGGTGCAGGTAGCCGAGCAGGAAGTCGATGTTGAGGCTGCGCTCGTGGGCCTCGTCGATGATGACGGTGTCGTAGCGCTCGAGGTTGCGGTCCCGTTGGATCTCTGCCAGCAGGATCCCGTCGGTCATCAGCTTCACCATGGTGTGGTCCCGGACCTCGTCGGTGAACCGCACCGTGTAGCCGACCACCCCGCCCACCTCGCTGCCCAGCTCGCTCGCCACCCGCTCCGCGATCGACCGGGCTGCGATGCGCCGGGGCTGGGTGTGCCCTATCCAGCGGTCCACGCCTCGCCCCAGCTCCAGGCACAGCTTCGGCAGCTGGGTGCTCTTGCCCGACCCGGTCTCGCCGGCCACCACGACCACCTGGTTCTCGCCGATTGCGGCCAGCAGCTCCTCGCGGCGAGCGCTGATGGGCAACTCGGCCGGGTATGCGATCGGCGAGGGTGCCACCCGAGACTGCCGGTTCATGCCCGAAGACGGTATCCGCCGCCTCCGGGCGCCCCGGGCGCCAGCCGGTACCATCGGCGCCGCGTGGAGACCGCCGAGATCGACGAGCTGCTGGAGCGCTACAGCGCCGCCGAGGACCGGATCGCGGCGAACCTGGTGGAGCTCGACGATCACCCCACCTACGCCCTGGTCACCACGGGCACGATGGGTGGGACCACCGCCCGGCGCCTCGCCGAGGCCGCCGCCGGGGCCCCCTCGCTGTGGACCGGCCTCGACGCCCTGCGTCGCACCCTAGAAGAGGCTCGCCACATACGACGCAGCGGCCGGATGAACGACGAGCGCCGGGGCCGCTTGGCGCACCTGCTGACCGGGGACTCGGTGCTGGTGGACGTGGTCGAGACCCCACTGGCGGAACGGGACCTGCTCGACGAGCCCTCGATCGAGACCCGGATCTCGATCGAGGGGCTGCTGGACCGGCTTCGCGCCGGCTACGAGCCGCTGCGCGACGGGATCGCGGCCATCGACGCCGTCTGGCGCGACGTCCTGCCCCGCCTCGATGCCGGGGCCGGCACCCTCGACGAGCTCGCGGCCGAGCTGGCGTCGCTGGGGGTGTCCGAGGTGTCGGTGACCCTGGCGCGCCAGCACCTCGACGACCTGCGCCGCCAGGTGATGGACGATCCCCTCGCGGTCGACCCCGACGCCGGGCCCGACCTCGATCGGCTGGTTGCCGACGCAGCCCGCCGGGTCGGCGAGCTGCAACGAGGCCACGAGCAGCTCGATGCCGACCTCATCCGCACCGAGGTCCTGGTGGCCGAGGCTCGAGCCCTGCGGGCCCTGGCTGCGACTGCACTGGCCGAGTCCCGGGCGAAGATCCGGTCGCCCGAGGGCCTCGCCGAGGTTCCTGCCGCCCGCGTCGTCGACGACCTGGCCCGCAGGGGTGCCGAGCTGCGGGCTGCAGCCGCCGAGCCGTGGCAACAGACGCGGACCCGGCTCGACCGCTGGCTGGCGCTGACCGAGCGGCTCGTCACCCAGCTGCGCCAGGTCGAGCGGCGCAACCGGGCACCCCTCGAGCGCCGAGACCAGCTGCGGGGGCTGCTCAGCGCCTATCGTGCCAAGGCGGCTGCGGTCGGTCTGATCGAGCGGCCCGAGCTGGCCGACCTCGCCGACGACGCCCACAACGAGCTGTACACGGCACCCACCGACCTGCGCCGGGCGGCGGTGCTGATCGGCCAGATCGGCGACGCCATCCGAGACCGGAGCACACCATGATCGCCTGCACCGAGCAGGGATGCGAGGGCACCGTCGCCGCCGACGGGTATTGCGACACCTGTGGTATGGCGGGCGCCCCCGCCGTCGCGGCCTCTGCTGGGGCGGTCCACGGCGCACCGGTCGCAGCGACAACGGTCGCAGGATCCGCCTGCGCCGAGGCCGGATGCTCGGGGACGATCGCCGACGACGGCTACTGCGACACCTGCGGCATCGCCGCGTTGCCGGCACCTGCGGGTCCCGCTCCGGTGGGCTCCGCGGCGCCACCGTCGATCGCGGCCCCGAGCGCCCCGGGCAGCTCCGGTCGCCTGGCCGGTGCGTCGCGGCGGACCCGCTCGACCCGGACAGGTTCGACCCGCACCCGTCTCGGCGCCGGATTGGTCACCGTGCCGTCCACCGAGGTCGGCGACCCGGCCCAGGCGATCATGTCGCCGGAGAAGATCGCCGCGGTGCTGGGGGAGGTGCCCGAAGAGGATCGGTATTGCTCTTCGTGCGGCCGGCCCGTTGGTCGGGCCGGCGACGGCCGGCCCGGCCGGGTGCAGGGGTTCTGCAGCCACTGCCGGGCCCCGTTCGACTTCCAGACCAACGCTCCGACCCTGCAGGCGGGGGAGCTGGTGGCGGGCCAGTACGAGATCCTGGGGCCCTTGGCGCACGGGGGTATGGGCTGGATCTACCTCGGGCGGGACAGAGCGGTGTCGGACCGCTGGGTGGTCCTCAAGGGCCTGCTCAACGAGAACGACCCCGACGCCGTCGCCGCCGCGGTCGCCGAACGGCAGTTCCTGGCCCAGATCGAGCACGGGAACATCGTCAACATCTACAACTTCGTCACCCACCTGGGTCGGGGCTACATCGTGATGGAGTACGTCGGGGGCGAGTCGCTCAACGCCAAGCTCAAGGCCCGGCGCCGGGCCAACAACGGGGTGCCGGACCCGCTTCCACCGGCGGAGGCCATCGCCTACGTCCTCGGCGTGCTCCCGGCGTTCGGATACCTCCACAACCTGGGGCTGGTCTACAACGACCTGAAGCCGGCCAACATCATGGCGGTGGGATCGGACGTGAAGCTCATCGACGTCGGCGCGGTGATGAGAATCGACGACGAGCACGCCGCCATCTTCGGCACCCAGGGGTTCCAGGCCCCGGAGGTGGCCACGCTCGGGCCTTCCATCAGCAGCGACCTCTACACCGTGGGTCGGACCCTGGCCGTGCTGGTGCTCGACTTCGTCTTCCACACCGGGCCGTACCTGCACCAGATCCCGCCGCCGCGAGAGGCCGGGATCCTGACCCGGTGGGAGTCGCTGCACCGCTTCTTGCTGAAGGCCACCGCGCTCCACCCCGACGACCGGTTCCAGGATGCTGGTGAGATGGCCGAGCAGCTCACCGGAGTGTTGCGCGAGATCGTCGCGGTCACCGAGCGAACGCCCCGCCCCGGCGCCAGCAGGCACTTCACCGGCGATCGGCTGGCTGCACTGCTGCTCGACGCCGAGGACGCGGTGCTCGCCAGGGGCGACTGGCGGGCCCTGCCCGCACCCCGGGTCGACGAGGCCGACCAGGCTGCAGCCTTCCTCCACGAGCTCGACGAGCTGGCGCCCGACGGGGCCCGATCGCTCATCGACGCCGCCCTGGCTGGTGGCCAGGTTCCGCACACCCGCGAGCTGCGGTTGCGCCACGCGGCGGTGTTGCTCGCCCTCGGGGTCGATCCCCGCCCGGTCCTCGACGACGTGGCCGCAGAGGACCCGTGGGAGTGGCGGGTGGAGTGGTACCGGGGGGTACACCAACTGGCCAGGGGTGAGCCTGCTGCAGCCGCCGAGGCGTTCAGCCGGGTCTGGACCGAGCTCCCGGGCGAGCTCGCCCCCCGGCTGGGTGCGGCGCTGGCGGCCGAGTCGGCCGATGAGCTGGCCCGAGCCACCGAGCTGTACGCGCGGGTGGTCTCGGTGGACAGCACCTACGTGTCGGCTGCGTTCGGGCTCGCCCGCTGCCGGGCAGCGCTCGGCGACCGGGCCGGCGCGGTGGCTGCTTACCAACAGGTGCCGCCCAGCTCGGCCACCTACCAGGAGGCCCAGGTGGCCTCGGCCAGGGCGCTCATCCGCGGCGACGGCGCCACCACCGGGCCCGCCGAGCTCCGCCAGGCGGCCGGCACGGTCGAGCGGCTCCAGCTCGACGCCGTGGAGCGGGCCTCGCTGGCCGCCGAGATCCTCGAGCGAGCCCTGGCTGCGGGCGAGGAGGGACGGCGCGACCTGGGGGCGGCCACGCTGCTGGGCCACCCTGTGAGCGAGCAGGGCCTTCGCCGTGGTCTCGAGGTCACCTACCGGGAGCTGGCCCGGCTCTCGACCGACCCCGCCGAGAAGATCCGGCTGGTCGACCTCGCCAACGAGGTGAGGCCGAGGACGCTGGTGTGAGCCGGCCCTGCCCCGCCTGCGGGGAGGCCACGGTGGCGGGGGCCAGCTTCTGTGAGGCCTGCGGCGCCGAGCTCCACGCCGAGCCGGCCCCCGCCGCCGGGGCGCCGTGTGTGTCTTGCGGCGCCGGCGCAGAGCACCAGGGCGACGGCTACTGCCTGCGGTGCGGACACAAGCAGCCCACCGCTCGGGACCACATGGAACAGGCCGTCGGCCGGGTGGCGGGCGTGACCGACCGGGGCCGGCGCCACCACCGCAACGAGGACGCCATGGCCTTCGCCGACGACGGCGACCACCTGTTGGTCGTGGTGTGCGACGGGGTGTCCACCACCGAGATCGCCGACCAGGCGAGCCAGGCCGCGAGCGATGCCGCGCTGCTGGTCCTCCAGCGGTGGGTCCGGGAGGGGCGCGACGTCGAGGAGGCGATGGCCGCAGCCACCGCCGCGGCCCAGGCGGCGGTCCTGGGCCTCGCCGGCGGGGGTGGTCCCGGGGCCAGTCCCAGCTGCACCTTCGTCGCCACGGCCGTTGCGCCCGTCGCCGAGCAGGCGAGCCGGGTGACCGTGGGCTGGCTCGGTGACAGCAGGGCGTACTGGCTGGGTGCATCGCCCCGCCAGCTCACCCGGGACCACACGCTCGCAGCCGAGCTCGTGGCCGCAGGCGAGCTGGACGAGGAGCAGGCGTTGCGTCACCCTCGGGGCCGGAGCATCACCCGGTGGATCGGCGCCGACGCCCAGCATCCGGAGCCCGAGGTCATGACAGCGGTCATCGGGGACCGGGGCCGGATCCTGGTCTGCACCGACGGCCTGTGGAGCCATGTCCCCGATTTGGCACAGCTCCTGGCCCGCCCCGAGCTGTCCGAGCCCGATCTGGCTGCGCAGGCGGCCGGGTTGGTGGCGTTCGCCAACGAGGCCGGCGGGCACGACAACATCACGGTGGTGATCGGGTCCCTCGACGCTGTACCCGGGGCTGGCAGCGCCGGGCCCGGACCGACATGATGGCCCGAACCCCCGGCTGATCGGAGAGGAGAACCCGTGCCCGACTTCGCCGCCGAAGTGTTCCAGAACGAGTACCTGGCCCGGGGCGCGGACGTGGTCGACGCGGTGGTCACCGTCACTGCCAGCGGTGGGGGGACGGTGGGGGCGCCGACCGGCGAGACCGTCGAGGTCATCGTGGTCGACACCTCCGGCTCCATGGCCGGCGACCGAGGCCGCAAGATCGTCGCCGCCCGCCAGGCCACCAAGGCCGCGATCGACACCCTCCGTGACGGGGTGCTCTTCGCAGTGGTCGGCGGGACCCAGCAGGCCCGGATCGTGTATCCGGGACAGGTCGGCCTGGCGCGGGCCGACGCCGACACCCGCCTCGAGGCCAAGCACGCGGTCGACCGGGTGCAGGCCAAGGGGGGTACCGCCATCGGCGCCTGGTTGCTGGCGGTGGCCCGGTTGCTCGAGGACGCTCCCGGCGCCATGGCCCACGCCATCCTGCTCACCGACGGCAAGAACGAATCGGAGTCCGACGCCAACCTCCAGGCGGCCATCGACTACTGCATCGGCCGGTTCCAGTGCGACGCCCGGGGGTTGGGCACCGACTGGAAGGTCGACGAGCTGCGCCGTGTGGCCTCGGCGCTGTTGGGCACCGTCGACATCGTGCCCGACCCCGACGAGCTCGAAGAGGAGTTCCGGGCCCTCACCCGCTCGGCGATGGGACGCCAGGCCACCGTCGGGCTGCGGCTGTGGACCCCGAAGGGCTCCGGGCTGGAGTTCGTCCGCCAGGTCTCACCGAACCTCGAGGACCTGACCCCGATGGGCACCCCGGCTGGCGAGCTGGTGACCGACTTCCCGCTGGGGGCGTGGAGCGGCGACGAGTCCCGTGACTACCACGTGCGGATCCGGGTCCCGGTCGGCGACGTCGGCGACGAGCGTCTCGCGGCGCGGGTGATGCTCCTGATCGACGACGCCGAGCAGCCGGCGGCGCTGATCCGGGCGGTCTGGACCGACGACGAGGGGCTCTCCACCCGGATCAACGCCGAGGTGGCCCACTACACCGGCCAGGCAGAGCTGGCCCAGGCCATCCACGACGGGCTGGTCGCACGCGAGGAGGGCGACGACCGGACCGCCACCGTCAAGCTGGGCCGGGCGGTGCAGCTGGCCCACGAGGCCGGCAACCACGACACGGTGAAGCTGCTGCAGGGGGTGGTCGAGGTCGACGATGTCGAGTCCGGGACGGTCCGGCTCAAGCGGGAGGTGGCCGACGCCGACGCCATGGCCCTCGACGTGCGCTCCACCCGGACCGTTCGCATCAGCAAGGGCAGGTCGTGAGCATCTGCAGCAACTGCGGCGAGGCCCACGATCCCGACGCCGTGTTCTGCGAGAACTGTGGGTTCGACTTCATCACCGGCTCGCTTCCCCGCCCGGAGCCGGCCCGCACGTCGCTCGGCCACACCGGTGGGTCCACCGCTGGCGACGGCCCGAGGACGGTGGCGGTGATCACCTGCGACCGAGGGTTCCACCAGCGGATGGACACCGAGGGGGTGCTCACGTTCCCCGACCCGGCGCCGCCGCCGCAGCGGGTTCCCCTGGCAGGCGGGACCGTGGTCGTCGGCCGGGCCCGACCCGACCGGGGACATCACCCCGACATCGACCTGGCTTCGGACCCGGCCGCGTCGAGTCGGCACGCGGTCCTCGAGCGGCGGGCTGACGGGGGCTGGCGGGTGACCGACATCGGGAGCACCAACGGCACGTTCCTGGGCGACGACACCGAGCCCCTCTCGACCGACGTGGCCACCGACGTTCCGCCCGGGACCCCGATCTATGTGGGCGCATGGACCAGGATCGAGCTGGTGGAGGAGGGTGGGGGGCCGGGCGCTCAGGCGGCTCGGTAGACCAGACCGAGCCCGCTTCCGGTGCGCAGGGTGAGGCGGTCGCCGTCGAGGGTCACGGCGGGATCGCCGGTGAGGACCGACATGATCGTCCGGGCCTGCTCCAGGACCTCGGGCGCGCAACCCCGAGTGGTCTGCGCGAGCGATCCGACCCGCAGGGTGTCGCCGTCGAGCTCGTAGGCGCCCTCGAAGGTGTTGCACCCGTCGGTGCCGGTGATGCGGCCGGCGTCCAGACGCAGGCCAGCGGCGGTGTCGCCGAGGGTGGACCGGGCGGCGTCTGCGTCGAGCAGGGTGTCGAGCATCCACTGGGTGCCCTCGAGGTCGGCATCAGGCGTGGGGGCCACCTGCTCGAAGCGGAGCTCGACGCCGTCGCCGCTGAGCACCAGCATCCCGCTCCCGCCCGGGTCGTCCTCGACGACTGCGGTGTCGACTCGGCCCAGCGCCTGGAGGAACAGGCTCTCGAGGGCCATGGTCTCGGGCGGGTCGCAGGCCATCTCGGTCACGGCAAAACCCTCGAAGAGGGTCGCCCCGCCCACGATGGCGCCGGAGTAGCCGTTGCACGCCGCGGTACCGGTCACCTCGTCGCCTCGTCGCTGCAGGGTGATCGGGTGCGAGGCGATCAGCTCGAGGTCGGTGCCGTCGACGGTGGCCTCCACCAGGCGCCACTCCGCGGTTCCGAAGGGGTCGGCGGGGTCGACCGCCGGATCGGTCGGGTCTGCCGGGACGTCGTCGCCGGTCATCGGCGCGTCGTCGTCGTCCTCATCGGCTCCGCAGCCCGCGGCCAGTACAGCCAACAACAGCAGGGCGGCGAGCAGGCGGGAGATCGTTGCCATGTCCCTGGGACGGTACCGATGGCCTGCTGGTTCCCGACGGGTGTGCAGGGTCGGAGCCGACCCGACGACGGCCCTCAACCCCAGAAGCGGTGGGCCACTTCGATCCACAGCTGGGTGGTCAGCGCCAGGGACTCGACGTCGACCCGCTCGTCGTGGCCGTGGAAGCGACTGGCGAAGGCCTCCTGGGTCACTCTCGGGGAGTACAAGCCGGCCCCGTAGGCCACCACCCCTCGGGCGCGGAAGAAGCGGGCGTCGGTACCGCCGACGATGAGTCCGGGCTGTACGACGACACCGGGACGGGCGTCGGTCACGATCCCGGCGAGCACGTCCCACATCGGGGTGTCGCTCGGCGACGTCGTGGCGACGTCCTCGTGCAGGGGCTCGGCCGTGACGGCATCGGCCAGGTCGCCGAGCGCAGCCCGCAGGTGGGCATGGAGGTCCTCGCGGGTCTCACCCGGCAGGGTCCGGATGTCGACCTCCACGTACACCTCGTCGGGGATCACGTTGGTCTTCACTCCACCGTGGAGCACGTTGGGGCTGACCGTGGTGTGGCTGCAGGCGTGGAGGAGGCGAGCCCGGCCCCGGTCGGGCAGCTCGTCGAGGGCCTGGTCCAGGGTGGCGGGGTCCAACAGCGCGGTCTTGACGTCGTCACTGCAGGGAAGCGCCTCCACCTGTCGCCGCCACAGGTCATGGATCTGCGGGCTGGGGCGGTACTCCGCCAGGCGCCTGACCACCTCGGCGGCCCGGACGAGGGCGTTGTCGCTCTCGTAGGGGGCCGATCCGTGCCCGGGGGTGCCCTTGATGTGGAGCCGCTGCCAGCCCACGCCCTTCTCCGCCACGTTGATGGTGACCGCAGGCCCGCTGGCCGTGGTGGTGGGGAAGCCCCCGAACTCGGTGAGGACGTAGTCGCAGGCGATGGCGTCCCAGTGGTTGTCCGCGATCCAGCGAGCCCCCCAGTTGCCGCCCGCCTCCTCGTCTGCGACGGCGAAGTAGATCAGGTCGCCGGCAGGGCGGAAGCCCGACCGGGCCAGGTCGCGGTAGGCGACCGCCATGGACGAGGTGAGGTTCAGCATGTCCACTGCACCCCGGCCCCAGACCTCACCGTCGATCAGCTCGCCCCCGAACGGGTCCTCGGACCAGCCCGCCGGGGACACCGGCACCACGTCGGTGTGGCCCATGAGGCAGATCGCGGGCGCGGTGGGGTCGGATCCCTCGATCCGGGCCACGATCGACTTCCGACGGGGTACCGGTTCGAAGGAGTCGATGGTCAGCCCCGGGCCCTCGAGGAAGGTCTCCAGGAGGTCGGCGTTGCGCACCTCGTCACCCGACTCCATGCGGCCGTCGTTCACGCACTCGTTCCGGATGAGCTGCTGCAGCAGCTCCACCGTCTGGGCCGTCCGGCGCTCGTCCACCTCCATGGGAGGACTCTAACGGGTCGGGTCGTCCTCGGAATCGGCGTCAAGGGCCCGGATGGGCTCGATCGCGGCCACGTAGTCGACCAGGCGGCTGGCGACCTCGAATGCCAGGTCGGGTTCTTCGAGGTCGGGCTCCACCCAGGCCTCCGACAGCCGGCGCCACCCGGCGGCCCCGAAGAAGGCGCCCGCCTCCGCCTCGACCCCCAACGCCTTCCGCCAGCGCTCCTCGTGGGCCAGGAGTCGGTCGAGCGCTGCGTCGTTGCGGGCGGGGTCCCGGTGCTCGCTGTGGAAGCCGATCTCGAGCGCGGTGCCGTCGGTGCCGTCCACGTGGCGCCGGGCCAGCAGCTGTGCCTCGTAGTGCGTGCTCGCTGGCCGGTCGCTGCCGAACCAGACCTTGACCCCTCGCCGGTGCGCCCGGGTCCGCAGCTCGCCCAGCTCCTCGGGAGTGAGCGCCCGCACCAGGTCCTCGACCTGGGCGAACAGGGGCAGGTCCATGCTGCGAGCCTACGGACTGACCTGGCGGCGGCGGGTGCGCTTGGTGTCGTACATCCGCCGGTCGGCCCGGGCGAGCAGGTCGGCGGCCGAGGCGATGGTGTCGTCGAGCACCGCCACGCCGATGCTGCCGGTCACCAGGCGCTCGCCGCGGCCCAAGGTGATCCGGCTGATCTCGATCTCCACCCGACGGGCCAGCCCGGCGGCCAACCCGACGTTCGACAGGTCCGGGGTCACCACCACGAACTCGTCGCCGCCGAGCCGGCCCACCAGGTCGTGGGTGCGGACGCAGTCGCGGATCCGCTGGGCCACGGTCCGGAGCAGGTCGTCGCCGGCGGCGTGACCGTAGCGGTCGTTGACGGACTTGAAGCCGTCGAGGTCGATGAACAGCACGGCCGCTCCCGTCCCCGTCTCTCGAGCCGAGGCGATCACCGCCGCCAGCCGCTCCATGATCGCGGTCCGGTTGAACAAGCCGGTCAAGGCGTCACGCTCGGCCTGCTCGACCAGCCGGCGCTGGAGCCTGTGGCTCTCCGTGATGTCCTCGAGCGATGCCAGGACGCTGTGGCCGGACTCGTGCCGGCCGAGCCCGCACAGCCGTAGCCGGCAGGTGCGCACCTCTCCGACGGTCGTGGTCAGGCTGATCACGATCTTCTGGTCCTGGCCTGCAGTCTGGGTGGCTCGCAGGGCGCCGGCGATCACCTCGCGGTCGTCCTTGCCGGCCAGCGAGATCAGGTCGGCAAAGGAGGCCCCCGGCGAGAGCCCGGTGATCTCGAACCACCGCGGGTTCGAGAACACCGCCTGGCCGTCGGCGTCCACCTGGAGGACCCCGATCGGCAGGGCTTCGGTGAGGCGGACGAGGAGCTCCTCGCGCTCGCGCAGTGCGGACTGGGCTGCCATCTCGTCGCTGATGTCGACCAGCTCGCTCACCACACCCTGCAGGTCCGGGTCGTCGAGCCGGTTGGTCTCGGTCGTCTCCATCCACACGGTGCTGCCGTCGCGTCGACGCCAGCGCTGGCGGACCCGGCGGGCCGAGCCCGGCTCCTGCAGGACCTCGACCCAGAAGGCGATCGAGCGCTCGTGGTCCTCGGGGTCGATGAACTCGAGCGCCGAGCGCCCCACGATCTCCTCGGGTCGCCAACCCAGGGCTTGGGTGGTGGCCTCGTCGATGCCGATCACCACCCCGGCGACGTCCAGGTGCAGCACCATCCGCCGCGGCGGCGGGACCCGGGTGAGCGGTTGGGTCTGGCCGCCGTCGTTATCCCGGATCGGCAGCACGACGCCACAGAAGCAGCCGAGACCGTCCCGGAGATCGAACAGGTGCAGCCGGATCGAGGTGTCCCCGAGCTTGAGCTTCAGATGACCCGCGGCATGGCCGTGGCGACGGGCATGCTCGAACAGCGAGACCGCAACGGGCTGGGAGGAGGGGTGGATGCCATCGAGCGGACCGTCCCCGTTGGGGGAGATGCAGGTGAACAGGGCCTCGAGCTCCGCGGGCGGGTCCACCGTTCGGCCGTCGCGAAAGGTGAGGCAGCGTGCCTCGGGGTCCGCGGCGAGCTCGACCAGGCCTGGGGGCAGGCAGGCGCGGGGACCGTCCATGCCCTCTCCGTCGGCAGCGAGGCCTGTTTCTGGAGCCCCACCAGGGAGGGAAAGGGCG
>JBFINV010000029.1:0-13488 GCA_041611015.1 Acidimicrobiales bacterium
CCGTGATCTCGGCGTTCCTCTCGAGGCGCTCCTCGGTGAGCAGTGAGCCGATCGCCGACACCGTGGCTCGGGGGAGCTCGGAGAAACGCGGGACCAGGCTGACCGCTGCCAGGGCGACGACGAACACCCCTGCGCCGACGAGCAGTCGCCGGCCGATGGTGGCCCGAGTCAGCCCGGTGACCACCACCGCCACCAACACGCCGAGCAGCGACGCCCGCGAGCCGCTGAGCGCGAGCGCCAGTGCGGCCCCGGCGACCGCCAGATCCAGCGTCACCGCCCCGTCCTCGGTCCGGAACGCGACGAGCACGATGATGGTGACGGCGGCCAACGCACCGGCGGCGTGGTGGGACGAGAGGGTGCCGGCGAACAGTCCACCCGCCAGCGCCAGGTGCGCCAGCGCCTGGGCGCCGAGCATGGCGCCGACCACCATGAAGGGCCGGCGCAGATCGAGGGGCTGGTACAGCGGCGCGCCGGCCCCGAGCGCCAGCGCGGGCGCGATGGTGAGCAGGACCCGGCCGTCGGTGGCGAAGAAGCGGACCCAGCCAGGCTCTGGCGGGATCGTCCCCGCCCCGATCGCGCTCAGAACGGTGACTGCGAACACGAGCCCGAAGGCGGCCGTCGCCGCGGTGATGCGGCCGTCGGCCAAGAATCGGATCCCGCCCACCACCGCCATGAGGCCGAGCAGCACGGCCGCGACGAGGTCCCAGCGGGACACGAGGATCGGCGTGAGCGCGCTAATCACCCAGAGCTCGCCGGGCAGCCGGCTCGCAGCCCGCGCGGTCCCGAGCGGCCAGGCGGCGCGCCGTCGCAGGGGCGCGGTCACCGGCCGGTTCCCTTCTCGGCGATCAGCTCCAGCCGCGGCCACACCGGGTCGAGCACAGCCTGGGGCGAGAGGTTCTGTTGGTACCAGTCGACGAGGTCGCGTCGCCGCTGCGCGTGGCCGGGGCGATCGGCGATCGCGGCGTCGAGCGCGGCGCCGAGATCGTTCCCCACGTAGGCGAACCGGGTCGGCACGTCGAGGCCGCGCAGACCCGCAGGCGTGGTCACCACCGGGAGCCCGTGCGCCAGGTACTCGACGGTCTTGATGCTGACGCCCGATCCACCCACCGCCGGGTTCAGCGCCAGGTCGCACCCAGCGAGGACGGCTGCCGGCTGATCGAAGTCGGCGACCACCTGGATGCCGTCGAGGTCGGCTCCGAGCGCGCGCGCGAACTTGTCGGCGGCGCGACCGGCAATGCGCAGCTCGAGGCCAGCCGATCGTCGAAGGCGTGGCCATGCGGTGTTCAGGAACCTCTCGAGCTCGAACCCGTTCTGGGGGACATCGAGCGAGCCGACATAGACGACACGAACCGGATTCCCGAGACGGTTCGGGTCGACGGGCTCGGCGGGCAGCGCTGGCGGCACCACGAACTGGAGGGCATCGGCGGCGTGGGCGCCTGCGGCCAGCCAGGCGGCATGGCTGGCCGCGGAGATGTGCAGCACGGCCCGGAGCTGTGGGCAGCCGGTCCAGCGTCGTACGTGGCGGCGGACCAGCCGGGCCTCGGCCTCCAGCACCGCCCGGCGCGCTGGTCGGCGCTCGCAGCTGGCCACGTACCGGGCGTAGCGGAACTCGTCGTTGTGGGTGCGGTGCACCAGCGGGGCGTGCAGCTCGCCGGCCAGCTCGGCGGCGACGCCGAGCGTCAAGAACTGCTCGGCGATCACGATGGTGGCGTCGTGATCGCGGGATTCGGCGCGAAGCTGCGCCACCATCCGATCCATGGCGGGCAGGGTCGGGGCGCGCAGCGCCACCTGGAGGGGCTCGCCGGTGGCCATGTGAGCGAGGGCAGTAGCGAAGGACCGACGCGGCAGGTGGCGGCCCGGTGCCGCGTCGTGGGCGAACCCCACGTAGCGAACCGTGTGCCCCAGCGCGGCCGCGTGGTCGTAGCGGGCGAGGATCTCGCGCATGCCCCCGTAGCGGGCAGCTTCGGGGACATCTCGGGTGACGACGATCAGGTGCACGGCTACCTCCGCCAGGTGGCCCACAGCGCGCTGGCGTTGCGCACGGCCTGGCTGATGATGATGGCGATGGCGGCCGCCTCGGCGGTCGGTGGCTGCAGCCCGATGGCAACCGCGGCGACGACGAGGGCCAGAACCTGCGACGCGGTGTCATGTCGAGCCCGTCCTGCGACGTTGAGCGTCTGGGCCGTGGGGCCGGTGGCCACGTTCAGGGCCTGGCCGATGATGATCAAGCGCAGCAAGTGCGTCTCCCCGGAGAGCTCGCCACCGAGCAGGCTCAGCACGATCTCCGGGGCGATCAAACAGAGCAGGGCGTAAGGCAGGAACATGGCCAACCCGACGCCCTGGGCCTCGAGCAGCGACAGCAGGCGGGAGCGCCGCTGTCGGGCGGCCAGGCGTTTCAGGTAGATCGGGGAGATGATCGACAAGACGACCGGTCCGGCCACCCCGAGCCGGAACACTCCGACGAAGGCGCCGGCGTCGGCAGCCGCGGCCCGCCAGTTGAGGGTGAGCGGCGCGAGCAGGGTCACCGCCGGGGTGAGCACCGCGTTGGTGGCGATGTACAGCCGGTCTCGAGCCGTGGTGTTGCGTACCACGGGAGGCGGTCGAACCTCACCGGGGTGGCGCAGCAGGCGCGCCTGGAAGACCGCGCCCACCACGAGCCCGGCCGCGAACAGCGCCGATGCCCAGGCTGCGGCGGCCGCCGCGGTATCGAACGGCGGTGCGAGGATCAGCCCGACCGAAGCCAGCGCCGAGCCCAGACCGAGGTCGGCGGCCGCCGAGACCGCGGGGCGGGACAGGGCGACGGCCAGACCGGCGTTGATGCGGACCGCGGCGAATGCGAGCGTCCCGAGGGCGACCGAGCAGGCGATGACGGCGTGTGCGGGGCTGATCAGCCCGCCCGCCACCCCGGCGCCGACCACGATCGCGCCCGCGGGCACGAGTCGCGATCGGAGGGAGACCGCCAACCGTGTCAGCCGCTGGTGACCGAGCGCCCACGTGTCCGCTGAACGTAGCGAGATGCTCTCGGCCACGATGGCCGTCGGCCACCCACGGGCCCAGGCCTCGCCGCTGACGCGCACCACGAGCTGGACGGTGCCGGCGATCCCCAGCGCGGCCGCGCCGTACTGGCGGGCCACCATGATCGTGAAGGCGAGGTTGCCGATGATCGGCAGGGCCCGACCGGCGATGGCGCCCCCCAGCTGCGGGACGACGCGGGCGATGTGCGCCCGGGTGGCGCTCATCGGGCCGGCGCGGGCCCGTAGCCCCAACGGGTGGCCAGGTCGACGCCGATCACCGCACCGGTTCGAGTCACGTCGCCGGCGAACATCGTCCGCAGCTGATCGGTCAGAGCGTCGTCGAGGTCGGCGCGGGGCGGCGCGCTGCGATAGAGGACGTTCTGGACGATCGACGCATGCTTGAGCCGGCCGACCAGTCCGACATGACCCCGGGCTCGCAGGAGCTCGGCGCCCCGTTTGGCCATGCGGTTCGCCGATGGAAATCGCGCGTCGCGGGCCGTCTGCGCCGGGGACAGGTCCAGCGCGGCGGCATCGAGCGCGGTGACGTCGATGGCGGCGCAGACCTGGGCCAGGTAAGCGCCCGGGTCGGCCACCAGATCGTCGAACAACAACACGGTCACGCGGTCTGGACCGAAGGCGGTCACGTACCGCTCGACGTCGGCGGCGTAGAACGAGCCGCGCAGCAACCAGGCGTGGCGTTCGAGCGCCTCGGCGAACGGCAGCGTCGTCCCGCCGACCTTGCGGGCGTGCTGATACGCCGAGCGGGCGCGCGAGAGGGGCTCGCGCAGCGTGATGAGGATACGGGGCCGGCCCAACGTGGCCTGGATGCGGGCCGGGACCTCGGGGTCGCGCAGGTAGTCGTGGCAGATCTCGCCGATGGCGGTGGCGCCCGCCGGCGCCGCGGCGAAGAACGCCGAGTACCACGCCAGGTCCCGCTCGTAGTGACGGTCGAAGTAGTACAGATCCTTGGCCTCGGCCACGAAGACCTGAGGATGCTGGCGCAGGACCTTGTGCAGCCAGGTCGAGCCGGCCTTGTCCACCCCGACGTACAAGAAGTTCGGCACCACGACCACGATCGGGACGACGGTACCGGGCCACGCATCGTGGTCGGAGCGGCACTAGGCGTAGCGGCCTAGCCCGAACGGCCCTTTGGCCGACGGACCGATCCGGCCAGCCGAGCGGAGGCGGACCCGCATCGTCGCAGGTCGGCGGGGTCGGTGGCCCGGCCGGACGACGCTCGGTGGCGCCCAACACCACGCGGCGGCGCCCGGCGCCCGTGGCTCACGCTGGGTGAATCCCCCATACCCTCGCCGCTGTGTCCGCCGTGCGCTTGGAGCCGCTCCTCGGTGTGGGGCTGCCGGGCTGGGGGCCGGAGCTTCCCCGGCGCCCGCTCGGTCCCGAATCATGGGAAGCGCTGGTGCGGCTGGCGACGCGAGAGCGGGTGTTGCCCCAGCTGGTCGAATCCGTACGCCGTGGCTTCCCGGTCAGCGCCGAGCAGGCCGAACAGCTCGACACCCTGACCCAGCGGGCGGCCTTGGCCGCTCTCACGCTCGAGGCCGCCGTGGCCGACACCGTCGGCCGCCTCGACGCAGCCGGGATCGAGAGCCGGCTGCTGAAGGGGCATGCCACCGGCCACCTCGTGTACCCGTCGCCTGCCTGGCGCCACACCGGCGACGTCGACGTGGCCGTTCGGCTCCGAGACTTCGCAGCCGCCCACGCCGTCGTGTCCACCCGGGCCGAGCAGTCCTGCAGCCGGGCTCTCGGGCCCCGGTTCGAGACGCTGGAGAAGGCGGTGACCTACCGGCATCCGCACGGAGTCGAGATCGATCTCCACCGTTGGGTCAGCGGTGAGGTCGGGCGCTACGGCGTGCGCGAGGAGGATCTGTTCGCCCGGCCGACCACCGTCGAGATCGGCGGTCGGCGCGTCAGTTGCCCCTCCCACGAGGTGCTCCTGGTCCACAGCGCGCTGCACCTGAGCTCTCGCCAGGTCCGCCACACCGCCCTCGTGGACTTCGCCTGGCTCGCTCATGCGCCGGCACTGTCCGCACCGGAGGTGGTGGCCGTCGCCGGGCGGGGCGGCAGCCTACCCGTGCTCGCCTGGGCGACCCGGCTGGTGAACCGGCTGGTGCCCCTCCCCCTGGCGTTCATGGATTCGATGGACGGGATCTCGCTGCTGGTGCGGGAGCGCTTGGTCGCCGGCATCGTGCTCGACCGACCGACGCTGCGGGTGCTGATCCAGGTGGCCGATCGTCCCCGCCGGGAGTGGCCGGGACTGGTGCGCGAGGTCTTGTGGCCCAGCCGGGCCTTCTTGGGTGCCACCCGGCGGAGCCGGCCGGGCCACCTCCGCCACATCACACGCGAGCTCGTGGGCGCGGGGCTGGGTCACGGGACCGTCGACCACTGGGCACCCGCTCAACCGCAAGCGCCGACCCGCAACGGGAGGGAGCTGTCGACATGCAGCGTGAGCTGAACCTGGCCGACTATCTGGCGGTGCTGCGGCGCCGCTGGCTCCTCCTCGCCCTCGGCCTGGCGCTCGGCGCAGCCGGGGCCATCGGGTACTCGGCTCAGCAGACTCCGCTCTACCGATCCAGCACCTCGCTGCTGGTCGGCAACGACCCGAGCATCGACAGCCTCGACTCGGGCCGTAGCGCGGTCGACCGGCGACGGCTGCTCCAGAACGAGGTGCAGTTCATCGGCTCGGAGCGAGTGGCAGCGGCTGCTGCGGAGGAGCTGGGCTTCACGGCCACGGTCAGCGCAGGGGCAGCCGACAACGCAGACCTGGTGGTGATCACCGCCGAGAGTCGCGACGCCGGGCAGGCGGCGGCGATCGCCAACGCCCATGCGGCCGCATTCATCGCGGAACGGCGGGCCCGCACCGTCGACGGCTTCCTCACCACCGCCGAGATCGTGCAGGGACGCATCGCGAACGTCGAGGCCGAGCTCGACGGGCTCCGCTTCGGTGATCCCCGCCGAGAGGCGCTCGAGGCCCAGCGCGACGTGTACGTGCGGTCACTCGAGGGCCTGAACCTCAGCGCAGATCTCTCTGGTGGGGTCGACGCGACGGTGCTGCGCACTGCGGTCGCGCCGGAGGCGCCGTTCCAGCCCCGCACCACGCGCAACCTCGTCGTCGGGATCGGGTTCGGCCTGCTCGCCGGGCTCGCCAGCGCCTTCTTGCGAGAGTTCCTCGACGATCGAATCCGGTCCCAGCAGGACCTCGAACGGGTCCCGGGATCGATCCCGATGCTGGCGATGGTGCCCCGAGCCCGTCGAGCCTCGAGGCGCGCCCGCGCGGACCTGGTGTCGCTCGACGACCCCGACAGCGATGCCGCCGAGGCCTACCGGACCCTTCGGGCTGCCCTCCAGTTCATCGCAGTGGGCAGTGACGTGCGGGTGGTGCAGGTGACCAGTCCCGGCAGCGGCGAGGGCAAGACCACCACCGCAGCCAATCTGGCGGTGGCGTTGACCCGGGCCGGCAAGAAGGTGGTCCTCGTCGACGGCGACCTGCGCCGACCCCGGATCCACTCGCTCTTCGATCTCGAGGCGTCGCCGGGGCTCACGGACGTCCTCGCCGGCACCGTGGCCGCCTACGACGCTCGCCACCGCCCCCTCGACGGCGAGCCGCTGGCAGTCCTGTCGGCCGGCACCGGGGCGCCCAATCCCAGCGAGCTCCTCGGCGGTGAGTCCGCCGACATGCTGTTCCGCCAACTGGGCAAGGCGGCCGACCTGGTGATCGTCGACTCCGCGCCGGTCCTGCCGGTCTCCGATGCGCTGGCCCTGGCCCGGTCGGTCGACGGCACGATTCTCGTCGTGGAATCCAAGCGCACGACGGGTCGCGACCTCGCCCAGGCCCTCGACCGGCTCGAGCGCGTCGACGCGCAGGTGATCGGCGCCGTCCTGAACCAGGGCGACCGACGCCAGAGCGGTCGCTACGAATACGCGGCCCTGCGCTCGGTCGCCCGGCGGAGCCGGCGGGGCGGGCGCAGCGGTCGCGACGAGGGTGGGCGCCATGGTCGGGCCGGCACCGGGGGGTGGCGCCGGGGCGAGGAGCCCGACATCGACCTCGGTCGCACCAACGGCCATCGCCGCCGCCCGCGCACCCTCGTCGGCTGAGCTCCGGGCACGGCGAGGATCGCGGGCTGTGGCTCCGTGCCGTCGAGCCGGAGGAATCCGAGGTCGGGGGTCACGGCGGGCCGGTAGCGTGACGAATCGTGCCCCCCACGGTCCCCGACGCCGATGAGCTGACCACCCGCGAGGTGTTCCGCCGGGGGGCGCGCCTGATCGGACGGTCGCTGCGAGCCATGCCCGGCTCCCACGCGATCGCGCTCACCGGTGCGGTGGTGTTCGCCGTCGCCGCAGTGGCTCTGGCCCGGGTGCTGGGCTGGGTGACCGACGAGGTCATCGTGCCCGGCCTCGACGGTGACGGGGTCCCGGCGGACCGGGTCTGGGCCGGGATCGGGCTGATCGTCGCCGTGGCCGCCTTCCGGGGCGGCGGGGCCGTGGCTCGGCGCTACTACCTGGCCCGGGCCAGGTACGGCACCGAGCTGGTGTGGCGGCGCCAGCTCTTCGAGCAGTACCTGCGCCTGCCCATGGCCTTCCACCAGTCCCGGCCCACCGGCCAGCTCCTGGCCCACGCCGACAGCGACGTGACCGTGGCCTCGCTGGTCCTCATGCCGTTCGCCTTCGCGGCGGCCACCGTGGTCCTGGTGATCGTCGCCCTAATGAGCCTCCTGCTGATCCACCCGCTCATGGCGCTCGTCGCCGCCGTGCTGTTCCCGGCCCTGGCCGCCATCAACCACTTCTACACCCGGCTGGTCCACGGACCCGCCGCCGAGGCCCAGCATGCCGTGGGACGGGTCTCGTCGATCGCCCACGAGAGCTTCGACGGGGTGTTGGTGGTCAAGGCCCTCGGACGCGAGCAGGAGGAGGTCGACCGGCTCCGGGCCGCCGCCTCCGACCTCCGCAACCACCGGGTGCGCGTCGGTCGGCTGCGGGCCCTGTTCGAACCGGCCATCGACGCCCTGCCGAACCTGGGCATCGTCGGGCTCCTGGCCCTGGGGGCCTGGCTGGTGAACCGCGACGCCATCAGCGTCGGCGAGCTGGTGGGGGCCATGGCCCTGTTCAGCCTCCTGGCCCTGCCCATGCGGATCGTGGGGTTCTTCCTCGAGGAGATGCCCCGCTCCGTGGTCGCCCTGGCCCGGGTCGACAGCGTCCTCGACGTGGACGCACCCGAGATCGCCGGCGGTGAGCGCCGGCTTCCCGAGGGACCGGCGGGTGTCGGCTTCGACGGCGTCAGCGCCGGCTACGAGGGCGCCGCCGTGCTCCGCGACGTCACCTTCTCGGTGGAGCCCGGTGAGGCCGTGGCCATCGTCGGCGCCACGGGGGTGGGCAAGTCCACCGTCGCCCGGCTGCTCGCAGCCCTTCACCCGCCCGACCGGGGCACGGTCGCCATCGGGGGCGTGCCCGTCCAGGACCTGCGGGTCGAGGAGCGGACCGGGGCCCTGGCCCTGGCGTTCCAGGAGACGTTCCTGTTCGCCGACACCATCGTCGAGAACGTCACCCTGGGACGGGAGGTCTCCGACGACGAGGCCCGTGAGGCGCTGCGGCTGGCCGGCGCCCTGGAGTTCGTGGACGCCCTGCCCCACGGGATGCACACCGTTGTCGGCGAACGGGGCATCACCCTGTCGGGCGGACAGCGCCAGCGGGTGGCGCTGGCCCGGGCGCTCGCCGGTCGGCCCCGGGTGCTTTTCCTGGACGACGCCACCGCCGCGGTCGATCCCGTGGTCGAGGCCCGGATCCTCGACAACCTGCGGCGCGAGCTGCACCTGACGCTGCTGGTGGTGGCCCACCGGCTCTCGACCATCCGCCTCGCCGACCGCATCGTCTTCCTCGCCGATGGCCGGGTGGCCGGCGTCGGCACCCACGACGAGCTCACGCGGTTGCCCGCCTACGCCGCTCTCGCGACCGCCTACGAGCTCGAGGAGCGGGCCGCGTGACCGCTCCGGACCGGCCCGGCTCGCTCCACGCCGAGGGTCGGGAGGTCGGCGCTCTCACCGTGCTGCGTCGGGGGCTGGAGACCAGCCCGGAGCTGCGGGTGGGTTTCCTGGTCACCGCCCTCATGGCGCTGTGCGTGGCGATCGGTCGGCTGGTCATTCCCGTCCTGATCCAGCTCATCCTCGACCACGGCGTCCGGGGTGACGAGGGGTACCGGCCCGGCTTCGTCTACACCGCCTGCCTGATCGCGGTGGGCATCATCAGCGTGGTCGCGGTGTTGAGCCGGGCCACCTACCTGCGCCTGGTGCAGGTGGCCGAGACCACGCTGCTGGAGCTGCGCCAGCGGGCGTTCGCGCACATCCACCGGCTGAGCCTCGCCGACCACGTCGAGAGCCGGACCGGGGTGCTGACCGCTCGGGTCACCAGCGACGTGGAGACCCTGGCCCAGTTCGCCCAGTGGGGCGCCATCGCGTGGGTGGTGAACAGCGTGGTCATCGTGACCACCCTCGGGGTGATGCTGTTCTACAACTGGGTGCTCACCCTGGCGACGGTGCTGGTCTACGCACCGTTGATCCCGGTGCTGGCCTGGCTGCAGCGCCGGCAGTTCAGGGCCTACGAGCAGGTCCGCAGCCGGGTGGCCGACACCATGGGCGCCGCGTCCGAGGCTGTCCAGGGGGCCGGGGTGATCCGGGCCTACGGATACCGGGCCCCGGTCGAGGAGCGACTCGAGCGGGCCAACCAGGCCCAGTACGAAAGCCAGTCCTGGGCCTTCCGGTTCTTCGCCCTGCTTGCTCCGATCACCGACGGCTTCTCTGCAGCCGCGCTGAGCGTGGTCGTGGGCGTCGGGGTGTGGTGGGGCCCCGAGCTGGGGTTGAGCTCGGGAGAGCTGGTGGCGTTCCTGTTCCTGGCCACCATCTTGTTGAACCCCATCGCCGAGATCGGCGAGGTCCTGGATCAGACCCAGACGGCGCTGGCCGGCTGGTGGAAGATCCTGCAGGTGTTGGACGTGCCCGTCGAGGTCGAAGAACCCGACGACGGGGTCGTCCTCCCGCCCGGGCCCCTGGCCGTCGACTGCCAGGGTGTCGGCTTCGCCTACCGGGAGGGCGGGCTCGTGCTGGGGGACGTGGACCTCCACATCCCCGCCGGAGCTGCGGTCGCCGTGGTGGGCGAGACCGGCTCGGGCAAGACCACGCTGGCCAAGCTGATGGCTCGCCTCGCCGATCCCACCAGCGGGCGCATCCTCGTCGGCGGGGTGGACCTCCGCCGGGTGGACCCTCGCTCCCGGCGGGCTGCGCTGCGCATGGTCCCCCAGGACGGGTTCCTGTTCGACACCACCCTGGGCACCAACGTGGGCTACGGGCGGGCGGGAGCCACAATCGCCGAGGTCGAGGCCGCGTTCGCCGAGCTGGGCCTGAGCGACTGGCTGGCGTCACTGCCCCGGGGGCTCGACACCCCGGTGGGGGAGCGCGGCGAGAACCTCTCTGTCGGTGAGCGCCAGCTGGTGGCCCTGGCCCGGGCCCAGCTGGCCGACCCGGGCGTCCTGATCCTCGACGAGGCCACCAGCGCGGTCGACGCCGAGACCGAGGTGGCGCTCAGCGCGGCGCTGAGCCACCTCGCCGAGGGTCGGACCACCATCTCCATCGCGCACCGACTCAGCACCGCCGAACGCGCCGATCTGGTGTTCGTCCTCGACGGCGGCAGGCTGGTGGAGCAGGGCACCCACGCCGAGCTGGTGGCCGCGGGTGGGCGCTATGCCGAGCTCTACGAGTCCTGGGTCGGCAACACCCGCGCCGCTCGCTGATCGCGACCGCGTCGGCGGCCGTTGCTCGACTCAGGTGTAGTCGCGGTACTTGTCCAGGTAGCGGACCGGGCGGGAGAGCGCGTCCTTCCGGAACGGGTCGCCCAGCTCCTTGGTGCACATGATCTCCAGGACCGTGGTCACCCCGTCGTTCATCTGGGCGTCGATGGCGTCGGAGAGGGCCGCGCCCACGTTGTCGAGCTTGTCCACCCGCACCCCTCGAGCCCCCATCGCGGAGGCGATGTCGGCGTAGCTCTCGCCGCCATCGAGCTCGCCGGCCACGAACCGGCGTCCGTAGAAGTCCACCTGGTTCTTCTTCTCGGCCCCCCACTGCCGGTTGTGGAACACCACCGCGGTGATCGGGATGTCGTGGCGCACCGCGGTCATGGTCTCGACCATGCTCATGGCCCAGGCCCCGTCGCCTGCATAGGCCACCGCCGGTCGGTCCGGCGCGGCCACCTTGGCTCCGATGATGGTGGGCAACGCATAGCCGCAGTTCCCCCAGCTCATGGCCGCGAAGAACGAGCGCGGCTCCTCGAAGCGCAGGTAGCTGTTGGCGACCGAGTTGATGTTGCCGATGTCGGTGGAGACCATCACCCGTGGGGGCATGGCCCGCTCCAGCTCCCGCAGGACCTGGCGGGGATGGAGCCAGTCGCCGGTCTCCGCCTCGGCCTCGGCGATCATCTCCATCGAGAAGTCGTCGCTCTCGTGGGTCCAGTCGTCGAGCTCGGCCTCCCACGCAGCCTTCTCCGCCGCGATCGTCGCGGCCCGCTCGTCCCTGGTCTGGTCGGCGTCGAGGGTGGCGTCGGCCATGCGGTCGAGCAGGGCTCGGGCGGCCGCGGCGGCGTCGGCGCAGATCCCGACCTCGATGGGCTTGACCAGCCCCAGCATCCGGGCGTCGGCGTCCACCTGGATGATCTTGGCGTCGGCCGGCCAGTAGTCCAGGCCGTGCTGGGGGAGGGTGCCGAAGGGACCCAGGCGGGTGCCGAGGGCCAGCACCACGTCGGCCTGGCTGATCAGCTTCATGGCCGCCTTGGAGCCCTGGTACCCGAGGGGGCCGCACCACTGCGGGTGGCTGGCCGGGAACGAGTCGTTGTGCAGGTAGCTGTTCACGACCGGGCACCCGAGGCGCTCGGCCAGGGCGATGGTCTCGGCCATGGCGTCGCCCATCACCACCCCGCCCCCGGCGATCATCACCGGGAACCGGGCCTGGCCCAGCAGCTCGGCTGCCCGATCGAGCGAGCGCTGCCCGCCCGGACCCCGCTCGAGGTGCTGGGGCCGGGGGATCTCCACGTCGATGTCGCCGTAGAACCGGTCTCTGGGGATGTTGAGCTGGGTGGGCCCCATCTCGGCCAGGGCTCGGTCGAAGCAGCGGGCCGTCAGCTCGGCCATCCGGCGCTCGTTGTTGACGTGGGCCTGGTACTTCGTGAACTCCTGGAACATCGGCAGCTGGTTGGCCTCCTGGAACCCACCCAGGCCGATCCCCATGGTGCCCGTCTCCGGGGTGACGATCACCACCGGGCTGTGGGCCCAGAAGGCCGCAGCGATGGCGGTCACGCAGTTGGACACCCCGGGCCCGTTCTGGCCGATGACCACACCGTGGCGACCGCTCACCCGGGCATAGCCGTCGGCCATGTGCGCGGCGCCCTGCTCGTGGACCACCGGGATCAGCCGGATGCCGGCGGGCTCGAAGATGTCCATGGCGTCCATGAACGCCGAGCCCATGATGCCGAAGGTGGTGGTCACGCCGTGGGCCACCATCGTCTCGACGAAGGCCTCGCTCGGGGTCATGCGGGTCATGCTGGTCTCCTCTCGGATGCAGATCTCATGGTGTCACTGCTCCAGGTGGCGCAGGCCGGCGCAGAGCAGCTCGATCAGGTGGTCGAAGGTGTCGTCGGGGTCCTGGTGGTGCGGGTGGCCGTCGCCCGACTCCAGGTGAGCGAAGCCGTGGAACGCGCTGCGGAGGCTGTGCGCGGCGTGGCCCCGCTGGTCCTCGTCGAGCTCGAAGCCCAACAGCGCCTGCTCCAGGATGGCGATGACCCGCTCGACCGCAGCCTCCAGCTCGGCGTCGCCGGCGCAGGGACACCGATCGGTGGCGGCGTAGATGCCGGGGTGGTCGCGCACCATCTGGCGCCAGGCGTGGCCGACGGCGGCGACGGCACGATCGCGTGCCAGGCCGATCGCGGCGTCGCCGAGACGCTCGGCGAGGATCTCCCGCCCGAGCAGGCCCAGGCGGCGCACCAGGTCGTCGTAGCCGTCGACGTGGCGGTACAGGGCGGGCTGGCGGACGCCGAGCTCGTCGGCGACCCGGGTGAGGGTCACCGCGTCGAAGCCGTCGCGGTCGGCGACGAGCGCGGCCGCGGCCACCACCTTGTCCTTGTCGAGCGGGGCCCGGCGGGTGGTGCTCACTTCATCGCCGCCTGGACCCCCGCGATCACGGAGATGTTCACGATGTCGTCGGTCGAGCACCCCCGGGACAGGTCGTGGAGCACCCCGTCGAGGCCCTGCAGGAGGGGTCCCAGCGCGGTGGCGCCGCCGAGGCGCTCGGTGATCTTGTAGGCCACGTTGCCGGAGTCGAGGTCGGGGAAGATGAGCACGTTGGCCCGACCCGCGACCTCGGACTCGGCGGCCTTCACTGCGGCGACGTCGGGGATCAGGGCCGCGTCGAACTGGAGCTCGCCGTCC
>JBFINV010000030.1:0-13314 GCA_041611015.1 Acidimicrobiales bacterium
GGTGCGAGAGCTCGACGGCGGCTGGCTGGCGGTCACCGCGACCCTGCCGCTGTAGCCCGACGAAGTGCTCGGGCCAACGGCTCAGACGGCCAGGTCGAGCTGGGGGAGGACGGCGAGGTCGCCGTCGGTGAGGTAGTCGCCCGAGCCGAGCTTGAGGACGCCATTGTGATGGCAGCGGGGGCACAGCATCCAGGCGGCGATGATCTCGCCGTCGTTGCTCCGCTCCCGGCCTCCCGTGCCTGTCGCCAACTTCCGAACCCGATGCACCCGCAGATCGGCCGGGTCGAGCGACGCGTAGCAGCTGCAGCAGTCCACGTGCCCGGTTGCTCGGGCCACGAACTGGCCTCGGCGACCTCGATGGCGCCGCTGGGTCCGCACCTGGGGCGGCCTCGGTACTTCTGGCTGCTCCGGTGGTAGCGGGTCGGGACGAGGGGGTTCAGGGGGAAGGGGCGGGCGCTCGGGCTCGCCGGGTCCGGACGATGGCTGCGAGATCATGGCCGGGACCTACCCCGGTCCGGATGCACCAAACGTCCCGGGGGTCCTTCGAGCCGTCCGCCGAGAAACGGTTTCGGCCCGGGTGTGATCGGGTAGCGGCGGCGCAGTCCGTCTGTGCTCGTCACCCGAAGCTCGAGACGAGCCCATCAGGAAAGGCATTCGACATGGATCTGACCGTCACCTCACCCGGCTCCCAACAACGGGCGTCCTCCAGCATCGACGCCCGCACGATCGGGACCGGCTGGGTCCAGCACGTGGGACGCGCCGGGTGGGTGGCCAAGGGCGTGGTGTACGCCCTCATGGGCGTGATCGCCCTGTCGGTGGCCCTCGGCGACAGCGGCCAGGGCAGCGAGGCCAGCCGATCCGGCGCCGTGAGCAAGATCGCCGAACAGAGCTGGGGCGGGGTGCTGCTCGTCGCCGTGGCGATCGGCCTGTGGCTCTACGCAGCCTGGCGGTTGACCACCGCGCTCCTCCCGGGCGACGGCGACGCCGAGACCTGGATGCACCGGGTGGCATATCTGTTCTCCGCGGCGGTCTACGGGTTCCTCGGCTGGACCGCCCTGAGCTTCGTGATCTCGGGCGGCAGCAGCAACGGCGGGGGCTCGGGAGAGCAGAGCACGATCAGCAAGCTGAGCCGGACGCTCCTCGAGACCACGGGCGGGCAGTGGCTGCTGGGGTTGGCCGGCGCCGGCATCATGGTGATCGGCGGCTACTACTTCTACAAGGCCGTGGACCAGAAGTTCATGGAGGGCATCGACATGGGCGACGCCTCCGAAGGCGAGCGCGAGCTCATCGAGCGCTCCGGCATGGCCGGCTGGATCGGCCGGGCCATCACCGTGGCCCTCATCGGCATCTTCGTGGTCCAGGCTGCATGGACCGCCAACCCCAACGAGGCCAAGGGCCTGGACGCCGCGCTCCGTGAGACGGCCGACACCGGCTGGGGTGCCGTGCTCGTCGCGGTGGCCGCCGTCGGGCTCATCGCCTACGGGGCCTTCGCGATCGTCAGCGCCCGCCGTCGCCGGCTCCTCGGACCCTGAGCCGTGGCCGCCGACGTCTTCCGAGCCATTCACCCCCGGGTGGCGCTGGTCTTCGACTTCGACGAGACCCTGGCCCCCCGAACCACCGACGTCCTGCTGCGACACTTGGGCGTGGATCCCGACGAGTTCGAAGAGACCGCGGTTCGGCCCCGAGTGGAGGACGGCTGGGAGCGGCGGCTGGCCGAGGCCCGCGGTCTGGTCGAGCTGGCGCAGTCACACAAGCCGATCACCCAGGACACCTTCGCCGAGGTGGCCGACTCCCTCCAGCTCTATCCGGGCGTGGAGCACATGTTCGACGCGGTCACCGCTGCGGTGCACGAGATCGAGGACGACCTCGCTGTCGAGTTCCACCTCATCACCGCAGGGTTCGTCGAGGTGCCCGAGGCCACGAGCATCGCAGATCGCTTCGACCGCATGATCGGCGGCCGGTGGGCCTACGACGACGACGACGGTTGCATCCTCACCCCGAAGTCCACCGTCGGCCACTACGACAAGGTCCGGCACCTGCTGGCGTTGGCGAAGGGCCTGCCCTCGGTCGACGCGGACCGATCCGACGACGTCAACGCCGACATCGACGAGGAAGACTGGCACGTGCCCTTCGAGCAGATCGTGTTCCTCGGCGACGGCGACAGCGACATGCCCTCGTTCGACCTGATGGAGAGCCGCGGTGGGGCGGCAATCGCCGTGCGACAAGCCGACGCCGAGGCCGACTGGGAGTCGCTCGACGCCATGCGAGAGGGGCGTGAGGTGGCCACCCTGCTGGCGTCGGACTTCAGCGAGGGCTCACCGCTGATGACCGCGCTCTGCGCCTCGGCGCAGCGGGCCGCGCTCTGGGTGCGGACGCTGCGCACGCACCGCTGAGAGAACTGCGGGTCCGGTTCAGGCGGCCTCGACGCCGGGCGGGGTCTCGCCGAAAGCGGCTTCCCAGCCAGCGGCGGCCACCCGGCGGGACATGGTACGAGCCACACCCGCCCCGAGGCCCGACAGCGCTGCCCATCCCAGCGCCTGCTGCCAGCCGATCTTACGGTCGGCGGGGTTGAGCGGCGGCGTCTCCTCGCCGGGCCAGATCGCGGCCACCATCTTGCGCACGAACATCGCCGCCACCATGGCGCTCAGCGCGCTGGCCACACTCCACAGGACCTGCTTCACGGTCGTTCCTCCTCGCCGGGGTTGGTGCATCCCCGGACACCGCACGCTACCCCCCGGAGCGCGGCGCGAAACGCTCCGTTGAGGGTCGTGCAATTTCGGTCGTGAGGTGGCGCCGTGAGGTTTCGGGCCGAGCGGGGTGGGGTACCCACGGTGCGCACGCGATTCCCCGATCGCCCCCTGAAAGGAAACTCATGAGTGCCCCAGCCTCTCGCCCCCGAGCATTCTCGTTGGCCGTGGCCGTGCTCGCCTCGCTCTTGGTGCTGGCGTCCTGCGGCGACGGCGACAACAGCATCACCGTCGGTGACGCCGAGCAGGGCGTCGACCAGGCCGACGTCGAGACCGCCCAGCAGGAGTTCGTCGACGCCATCGACTCGCTGGGCCTGTCGAGCCTGGCCACGGCCTTCGCCAACGTCGACCTCTCGGACCTGACCGGCTCCGACGGCTTCACCTTCCTGGCCCCCGACGACCAGGCGTTCACGGCGCTCGGCGCCGACCAGCTGGCAGACCTGCTCTCGGACCCCGAGCGGCTCGAGCAGACACTGCGGAACCACGTGATCGAGCAGCGAGTGGACAGCTCCGCCCTGGCCGGCATGGAGTCCGTGACCACCGCCGCTGGCACGACCCTCGACGTCGTCGCCCAGGACGGCACCGTCAGGATTGGTGGCGCCGAAGTCGTCGAAACCGACACCGATGCAGGCAACGGCGTGATCCACGTGGTCGACACCGTGATCGTGGCCGGCTGACCCGGCCCGCTGACAGAGCAGGAGCCCCGATGACCTCCCCGGCCACGGCTCCCGCCTCCGAGACCGCAGCGTCGCACCCCGACGCTGCGGTCTTGTTGCGTGGGGCCGGCAAGAGCTTCGATGACAAATGGGTCCTGCAGGGCCTCGACTTCGAGGTCACGCGCGGCGAGATCGTCGGGCTCATCGGCCCGTCCGGGTGCGGCAAGACCACCACGGTACGGATGATCAACGGCACCTACCGGCCCGACGCCGGCGAGGTCCGGACCCTCGGACGCCGCCCGTGGAAGCTCACAAGCCAGCAGCGACAGCGCCTGGGCTACCTCCCCCAGCAGCCGGTGCTGTTCGACTCCCTCAGCCTCTGGGAGAACCTCCACTTCCAGGCCTCTCTCAACGGGGTTCGGTTCCGGCGCAAGGATCGGCTGCACGAGCTGCTGGAGCTGGTGGACCTGGCCGGCCACGAGAAGAAGCTCGTGAAGGAGAGCTCCGGGGGGATGCAGCGGCGCCTGGCCCTGGCGGCCACGCTGCTCCACCGGCCGTCGCTCGTCATCCTCGACGAGCCCACGGCCGGCATCGACCCGATCCTGCGGGCTCGGTTCTGGGAGCACTTCCGGGAGCTGGCCGCAGCCGGGACGACCATTGTCGTGACCACCCAGTACGTGGCCGAGGCGGCTCACTGTGACCACGTGGGCCTGCTCGCCGAGGGCAAGCTGCTGCACTACGCGACCCCGGCCGGCCTGCGCCAGGCCGCGGTGGGCGGGGAGCGGCTGGCGGTGACCACAAGCCGGCCCCTCACTGACGAGGAGCTGGTAACCCTCGGGCAGCTCGAGGAGGTCGGTGCCACCCTCGGCCGCGGCGAGCGGGACGTGGAGATCGTGGGCGTGGTGGCCGACGCCGGCCGGGCCATCCCAGCCATGCTCAGCTGGCTGGGTGAACGGGACATCGCCGTCGAGGACAGTGAGGAGGTGGCCATCGACTACGAGGAGGCGTTCGTGCTGCTGGTCGAGAAGGCCGCCGATCGCCAGAACGACGGGTCCGGATCGAACCTCCGGGAGACGTCGTGAGGGGCCGCACCCAGCTGCAGCCGCCCCGGCTCCGGCCGGTCATCCACGTGCTCGGCTTCGTGCGCAAGGAGCTCTTCGACCTCCTCCGCCAGCCCCGCCTCCTACTGGTCCTGGTGGCCGGGCCGTTCGTTATCCTGCTGCTGTTCGCGGCCGGCTACGACCAGGAGTCCACCCGGCTGCGCACCATCTTCGTCGGCCCTGAGGACAGCTTCTACGAGAACTCGATCCAGTCGTACACCGACGAGGTGGACCGCTACGTGGAGATCATCGAGTACACCTCGGACGTGGTCGCAGCCAGCGATCAGGTGACCGCCGGGGACGCCGACCTGATCGTGGTGTTCCCGAACGACCCCGCCGAGACCGTGCTGGAGGGCCGCCAGGCGATCATCACCGTCATCCACGACAAGCTCGACCCGCTACAGCAGACCGCGGTGGAGATCTCGGCGCAGGTGGCGGTCCAGGAGCTGAACGCAGAGGTGCTCGAAGCTCTGGTGGGCGAGGCCCAGGAGGCCATCGAGCCCGTCGATGTCACGCTGGAGCGCACCGTCACCCTGGCCGAGCAGGTCGAAGCAGTCGCGGCCACCGGGGACCGGACCCAGCTCGACGTGACCGCGGGGGAGCTGCGCACCTCGATCGAGTCGCTGCGTCGCACCACCCAGGTGTCGTCGGGGGTCCTGACCAGCCTCCGGAACGAGGCCGACCCCGAAGAGCGGGCGGCGATCGACGAGTTCGACACCAGCCTGAGCGAGCTCGACGTGGCCCTCGAGACCCTTGAGACCTCGGGCGACGAACAGGACGTCCGCGACTCGGCCCGCCTGGTCGCGGAGGCCGCAGACCGGCTCGACGACAATGCCGAGACCCTCGTGGCCATCGACCCCGAGGTCGCGGTCCGACCCTTCGTCGCCGACACCGAGAGCCTGTTGCGCGAGCCCCCCAACGTGAACGACTTCTTCGCTCCGTCGGCGCTCTCGCTGCTGCTACAGCACCTGGCGGTCACCCTGGCCGCACTGACGCTGGTGCGCGACGAGCACGTGGGCCTGTTCGAGGTGTTCCGGGTGGCGCCGATCTCCGCCGGGCAGGTGCTGGCCGGGAAGTACCTGGCGTTCCTGGCGATCGGCGGCTTCACCGCGGCGGCGCTGGTCACCTCGGTGGTGCTCGGCATCGGCGTTCCTCTGCGGGGCGCCGTCGGCTGGGTGGTCCTGGGCCTGGGTCTGCTCCTGTTGGCCTCGGCCGGGCTCGGCATGTTGCTGTCCGCGCTGGCCCGCACCGACACCCAGGCCGTCCAGTACGCCATGCTGGCCCTGCTCGCGGGCATGTTCTTCGGCGGCTTCTTCCTGTCCCTCGACGCCTTCCGGTTCCCCATCCGGCTGATCTCGTGGATCCTGCCGGTCACCTACGGCATCCGCTGGCTCCAGGACGTGATGCTCCGCGGCGACGCGCCGGCGGCGGCCGACGTGATCGGGTTGGTGGTGCTGGCCGTGGTCTACGGCGCCGCGGCGTGGCTGGCGTTCCGCAGGCAGCTGGCGGTCCGATGACGTGAACGAGGACGCCCTGGCTTCGGCGCGTCGGGACCCGCTGGTCCGGCGACCGGCGGCGACGCGTCGCGCCGGCCTGGTGATGCAAGGGGTTGCCTACGTGGGGTTGGTTGCCACAATCGTGGGGGTCATCGCCGGGTGGCGCTTGATCGGCAGCTTCGAGCGCACCGTGGGCGACAGCCTCGACCTCACGGCCGAGAGCCTGGTGACGCTCGACGAGAGCCTGACGGTGGCCGAGAACGTGACCGCCTCGGTCGACGAGGCCCTGGCGTCGGCCGAGGAGAGCCTGCGAGCCGTGGTCGTCTCCGTCGAGCGATCGTCGGCCGTGGTCGGCCGGGTGGATGGTCTGGTGGGCGTGGTGGCTCCGAGCTTGAGGAGCACGGTCACCACTCTGGAGAACATGGCCCGGGTGGGGGCCACGATCGACGACGTGTTGACCCAGCTGAGCGAGATCCCATTCGGGCCCGACTACCGGCCGCCGTTGCCCCTGGGGGACCAGCTCGACCAGCTGAGCCGGGACCTGGCGCCCGTGGCCGAAGCCCTCGAGAGCACCGAGGGCGACCTGTCGCTGTTCGCGGACTCCACCGATGACCTGGCGATGCGGGTGGGCGAGCTGGCCGACGCCGTCGGCCAGGTGAACCGGGACCTCGACCAGAGCGAGGCGTTGCTCGAGGCCTACCGGGAGCGCGCCAGCCGGGCCGTGACCATCACCGACCGCGCTGACACCGACCTCGACCGGGACGCGACCACCAGTCGGATCCTGCTGGTCATCGTGGGGGTGGCCGTCGCCGTCGGCCAGGTCGTGCCCTTCTGGGTGGGCAAGGAGCTCCTGGCTCGGGCCCGGGAGATGGAGGCCGCCGCAGCGGGACCGGTCGTGGCCTAGCGGGTCTCGCAGGATCAGAGAGCGGGCTTGTACTCGGGGTGCCAGGTGACCGCGTCGATCCGTTCCCCGAGCTCTGCAGCAGTCATGGGCTCGGCGAGCCCCTCGTCGACCGCGGCGGCGCCCACGGCCTCGGCGACCCGCCGGGCCACCAGCCGGCTGTCGGTGAGCGGGGGCAACAGCCCGGCAGCGTGGGCGTTCCCCGTGGGGCTGAGCTCGCCGACTGCCGTGGCTGCGGCAGTCAGCATGGCGTCGGACACCTGCCGGGCCCGGCTGGCCACCACCCCCAGGCCGATCCCGGGGAACACGTAGAGGTTGTTGACCTGGGTGACGGCGTGGGTGGTCCCTCCCAGCGCCACGGGTTCGAAGGGGCTGCCGGTGCCCACCAGGGCCCGTCCTTCGGTCCACGCGAGGACGTCGGCCGGAATGGCTTCCGAGCGCAGGGTGGGGTTGGACAGCGGCAGCACGATGGGCTGGTCGATGGCGTCGGCCTGGGCCCGGATCACCTCCTCGGTGAACAGTCCGGGTTGGCCCGTGACCCCCACCAGGGCGTGGGGTCGGGCCCACTCGACCACGCCGAGCAGGTCGGTTCGAGCGTCGGCCTCGGGGCGGGGACGCACGAAGGGTTGCTGGAAGTCGGCGAGGTCGTCGAGACCGGCGTGCAGCAGGCCGTGCCGGTCGACCAGCCAGCAGCGGTCGTGGGCCTCGCCCCCGGGAACGCCACACGCGGTCAGCAGGCGCACCACCTGGTGGGCGATGCCGATCCCGGCCGAGCCCGCGCCGGCGATGACCACGCGGAGCTCGTCGATCGGGGTGCTGCCGGCGTGCATGCCTGCGGCGATCGCGGCCACGGTCACCGCTGCGGTGCCCTGGATGTCGTCGTTGAAGGAGCAGATGGTCTCCCGGTGGCGTTCCAGCAGCCGGGTGGCGTTGACCTGGGCGAAGTCCTCCCACTGCAGCAGGGCCCGAGGGAACCGGCGGGCCAGCGCGTGCACGAAGGCGTCCACGAGCTCGTCGTAGGCCTCATCCCGGAGCCGGGAGTGCCGCCAGCCGAGGTACAGCGCATCCGACAACAGGAACTCGTTGTCGGTGCCGGCGTCGATCATGACCGGGAGGGTGCGGCTCGGATCGAGCCCGCCACCAGCCGTGTAGAGCGCGAGCTTGCCGATGGGGATCCCCATGCCGCCGCCGCCGAGGTCGCCCAGCCCCAGTATGCGCTCGCCGTCGGTGGCCACCACCACGTCGATCTCCCGGTCGCCGACCACGTTGTCGATCAGCTCGTCCATGCGGTCCCGGTCGGCCCAGGACACCATCAGCCCGTGCTCGCGCCGGTACATGTGCGACCACTGCTGGCAGGCCAGCCCCACGGTGGGGGTGTAGACGACCGGGAGCAGCGCCGGCAGGTCGCCCTGGAGGAAGGAGTAGAACACCACCGAGTTGCGCTCCTGGAGGGCCCGCAGGAACACGTGGCGCTCCAGGTCGTTGTCCTTGGCGCCGTACTCCAGCCGCACCCGCTCGAGCTGGATCTCGAGGTCCTCGACGGTGTGGGGCAACAGCCCGTGCAAGCCGAGCCGGTCCCGCTCCTCGGTGGTGAACGCGGTTCCCTTGTTGCGGTACGGATCGCTCAGCAGGGCTCTGCCGCGTGGTCCCATGGCGGCAATGGATATCAGGGCCAGGGGTCCGGGCGCTGGTTCCTCACAGCAGGTGGCCGATCCGGTCGAGCAGGTGGCGGCCCACCACCAGCAGCCAGAGGGCGTAAGGCACTGCCACCGTGGCGATCGCCCGCAGGGTCGAACCGCTGGCTGCTCGCCGGGCCGCCATGGTCAGGTTGGCGGGGAGCCAGAAGGCGAAAACGAACCAGGCCGTCACCAGGCCGGGGCCAAGGAGCTGGAACATGTTGGCGGCCACGAAGACGACGATGGCCAGGACCAGGAGGGGGACGTGGGCCAGGCCGACAGCGGCGACGGTGATCTGGAAGGGGCGGCCTCGCGGCTGCCGGGCCTCGGAGATACGGGAGAGCAGCCAGATCGCCACCGCCAGCCCGAGCCAGCCCCACACGGCCACCAGGGCCAGCCGGAAGAAGGACCGGGGCTCGGTCGCCACCAGCCCGCCCAGGCGGGCCAGCGCCAGCAGCAGCGCCGCCCCCACGGCCACACCGGCCCCGGCCCACAGCGACATGGGGTCGATGCGGGCCCACTGGCGCTCGTGGAGGCGCAGCACCCGCAGGCTCGCAGTCAGGACCGCCACACCGCCCCCTGGGGCCAGAAGGTGTCGTAGTCGCCGGGAAACGACGTGAGCGCTGGGAGCAGGTCGAGGATCTGCCCCCGCAGGGGCCCGTCGAGAGCGAACCCCCGGCCAGGGTCGAACGTGGTGCCCGTGTGCCGGTCCCGTAGCACGTCGCTGTCGACCTCGAGCTCGACGGTGACGTCGTCGAGACGGCGGGAGAACACCGCCCATCCGTCGGGGTCGTTCGGGTGGATCGCCACTGCGATGTCCAGGCCGGCGAGCACGTCGTTGACCACCCCGACCCGGCGCAGTTCCTCCACCGGGTAGGCCCGGACCTCGTCGGTGAAGTCCACGACGATGTACAGCTCACCCAGGTCGAAGTTCGACGGCCCGGCCGGCGCATCGAGGGCCAGGGTGTCGGGGTGCTCGGCCCGCCACGAGCCCCAGGTGGTGAATTCGGAGGGGAGCAGCTCCACCTTCTGGCCCTTGCGGGGTCCGGCGATGGCCTCACCCAGGGGCTGGCTCCAGATGCTGCCGGTGCTGTGGTCCCACCAGGTCATGGCGTTGCCCCACAACGCGCCGTGGACGCCGAAGATCAGCGTCTCCCCCTCGACCTGGCGGCGATGGACCATCGCCGTCGCGCACAGCGGTCACCAGGAGACGAGGATGGGCTCCCGGTCGATCTCGTCCACCACCAGCTCCCGGCCGTTGAGGAAGCTCACCGGGTACGCCTTGGCCTCGCCTCCCAGGGTCACCCCGATCACGTCGGTCTCGTCGGGCCAGCCGATCTCGGTGGCCGTCACGAAGGTGGGGTCGTAGACCGGGCGGATGGCGTCGCGGGGGAGCAGCTGGCGGAAGCCGTCGGGCAGGGCCTCGCCTGTGGTCACCGGGTTGTAGGCGCTGCGGGCGCCGACCCGGACCCCGGCCTCGGTGTGCCGTGGCGTGGTGTCTTCGGTGAACGCCCACGCGGTGAGAAGAACCAACAGCACGCCGGCGGCGACGATGGCCACCCGGGAGGGCCCGGCGACGACGGGTGTCCGGGGCGCGGGAGCCATGCCGAGGGAACCCGGTCTCCGGGTGGAAGCTTCCAAGGGTTGGTTTGGGGCCGTGGTGCGTGGGATAGAACGTGCGGGGTCCGGCTGTCCGTCCGGGCAGTCGCCCAGACCCACGAGGAGGGTCCCATGGATGTGATCGAGCTGTTGAAGCAGGACCACGCCGAAGTGAACGAGCTGTTCCGGCGCTATCAGCTCGCCAGCAAGGAGGAGACCACCGACGCCCTGGTCCGCCAGATCATCCACGATCTCTCGGTCCACGCCGCGGTGGAGGAGCAGTTCGTGTACCCGCTACTGCGCATGAAGGTGAGCGAGGGCCGGTCGATGGCCGACGAGGCCATTGCCGAGCACCGCGAGGCCAAGGAGCTGCTCAGCAAGATCGAGGATGCCGAGCCCGGCTCCAGCGAGCGGGCCGACCTGATGGAGCAGCTGATCGAGTCCGTCCGCGAGCACGTGGAGGAAGAGGAGGGGACGCTCTTCCCCCGCCTGCAGGAGCACACCGACGAGAACCTGCGGCGCAACCTGGGCAAGCTGGTCCGGGCCGCCAAGCATGCCGTGCCCACCCGCCCCCACCCGATGGTGCCCGGCACGGCCACGGCCCAACTGCTGGCCGGCCCCTGGCTCACCATCATCGACCGGGCCCGGGACCTGGTGGCCCCCCGCTGAAGGGCGACGCTGGCGCGCCCCGGTCGGGCTCGGGACCGGCCGACTCTTCTGTCCAGGCCGGGGAGGTGACCGGTACCACGGGTGGATGCGAGGCAACGACCAGATCATCCACGTGGGCCGTGGCGCTGCTCCTGGCCGCGGCCACGCTGGGCCTGGCCCAATGCACGTCGACCGCACCCCCGGAGTGCCGTGCATCGCATCACCCCCGGATCGTCCGGCCCGTGGGGGCCAAGCACGAGTCTTCCTCGTCGACGCGGTGCAGGAACCGGGGGTCGGCTTTGGCTGGAGTGTCACCGATCTCGCAGTCCTCGCCGCGTATGCCGCAGCCGCGGGTGTCCCGGCGTTCCGGTTCTTCCGCTGGGGCTGAACCCGCGGACCCCGGCGTCCACATGCGCGGGCTCCGGCGCCGACTCGAACAGGTGCGCGTTGTGCAGGAACCCGTGGACGCTGAAAGGTCGGAGGGCTTCGTCATGGTGTGGTGGGAACACGAGATACGCCGCCACTGCACCGATCAGGCACATCACTCCGGCGATGAAGAATGCGATCGGGAAGTTCCCCGCGTCGCCCAGGGACCCGCCGAGGATCGGGAAGATGATCCCACCGGCACCATAGGAGAGGAACACCCACGGGTAGTTGCGGGCAACCGAGCCGTTGCCGAACTCATCGGCGGTGAGCGCGGGGAACAGCGCGAAGTTCCCCCCGAAGTTGAAGCCGGTCAGGGTCGCCGCCAAGTAGAGCGACCACTCGCTCTGGGCCATGGTGGTGAAGAGGAGGAAGAAGAGCCCCTGGCTGGCGGTCATCAGCACAACTGAGCGTTTGCGACCCAACTTGTCGCTGAGTGTTCCCCAAGCGAGCCTCCCCACACCGTTGGCAACCGAGAAGAACACGGCCATGGCCGTGCCAGCGATGGCATCGGCGCGCTCCACGGACAGGCCGCCATCGGTCAGCGCCTCGACGCCGTAGAGCTTCATCACGCCGATGGCCATGAGCCCCGCGCCGGCGCTCACCATGAACGTGAGCGAGATGAGGTGGAACTGGGGGGTCCGGAGCATCTCTCGTGGCGTGAAGTCCTCAGCGCCCTCGCCAACCTGTGCCGGTGGCACGAACCCCCGCGGCCGCCACCCGGCCGGCGGCATCTTCATGCTGAGACTGCCGAGCACGACCACCGAGGCGAACACGATGCCATAGGTCAGGAACGTGCCGTCGAGACCGATCCGGTCGATCAGGTCGCCCCAGGCACCGGCGACCTTTATCCAGCCCATCGCCCCGAAGCCGAACCCGGCCACGGCGACACCCGAGATCATCCCCTTGTGGTCGGGGAACCACCGCATCCCGACGGCAATCGGGACGACGTAGGCCAGGCCGATCCCGGTGCCGCCGATGAGGCCGACGCCGAGGAGGACGGCCAGGAAACTCGCACCGCCGCCAATCGACGCGGTGGCGTAGCCTGCACCGAGGGTGAGGCCGCCGCTGATGGCCAGCCGCTGAGGCCCCCAGGTGTGCAGCTTCCTCCCTGCGAACACCATGACGATGGCGAAGCTCGCGAGGCCGGTCGAGAAGACGATCTGTGTCTCGACCTTCGACCAGCCCTCGTCCTGGAGTGGTGTGGTGAAGACCGACCACGCATAGATGGCACCCAGGCACATCTGGATGACGATCGCGCCCACCGCCACCGTCCATCGACGGGTGGCATCCACCATGTTCCTCCCGACCGCACGTGCCGTCGTCACTGACCGTATGGATTGCTGGCCAGGCTCACTAGGGGCCAAGGACCCGCACCTGGCACCGGTGGACGTGGCCTGGCCCGCTCCGGAACCTCGACCCGAGCGCCCGGCATCGGCACCTGCCCCGCCAGCCTCGGCGCGCCCCGAGGTACTGTCGTTCATCGGCGGAAAGCGTGACCATCGACCTCGGAGCAGATCCCTCGTCCACCTGGCGAGGATCGGGATGGCCATGCTCGCCGTCGGGGCGCTGCTGGCGGTGATCCCGATCACGGCCAACTCGGGTGTCTTCGGTGAGCCGAAGGGTGACACCGGGCTGATCTGGTGTGGCGCCCTGGTCTTGCAGGAGACCGACTGCCACCAGTGTTGCGTCCACGCGGGGGTCTACCGCGACCGGCTGACGGGCGTCCTGATCGTGGGCGGCTCCGGGGCCCTCCTGGTCGCCATCTCGTGGCTGGCACGCCGTTCGGGTCGATCTCCGGAGGCTCGGATCGATAGTCCTTCATGAAGGCCGCGCCCTTCATGGCTCTCGTCTTCCCCGGGCTCCGGCCGCTGGCGTGGCTACCCGCTGACTGACCGATCACGAAGCGCCGACGGCGCCTCTCGCCTGCTTCTTCATCCTGGTTGTGGTTGTCAGTTGGGCCGGTTAGGATCGAACACATGTTCGACAGTGGGATGGTCGACATGACCGAGACGGTGCGTCAGCTGGCGGCGGTCGATGTGGCCGCTGCGCCGGTTGGGGTGGTGGA
>JBFINV010000031.1:0-13083 GCA_041611015.1 Acidimicrobiales bacterium
CGGCCTCGGGGACGACGATCCAGGCGATCAGGTACGCCAGGACGCCGGTCCCGCCGAGGAAGATCGCCACCACGAAAGCGAGGCGCACGATCACCGGGTCGATGCCGAAGTACTCGGCGATGCCCCCGGCCACACCGGCGATCCTGCGATCGGAGCTGCGGGTGAGGCGGCGGGGGGCTCGGGTGGGGGTGTTGGTCTCCATGACCCCATCGTGAGCGTGGCCAGCAGCCTCCACCATCGGTGATGGCCAGGATCGGTCCCTGACCCCACCCCGAGCCGGCCTCGGGGTCCCCCTCAGGGTGCTGCAACGTGGGTGGGCGTCAGCTCACCGCGAGACGCGGGCTCGTGCTCCGGGCGGCGCGACGGCGCCGGCGGTGGGCGATCTCGAGGGCCTCGGCTCGGGTGCGCAGCCGGAGCACCTCGTCGCCGTCGATGATCAGATGCTCGAGGGTCAGGGGGTCTCGTCGGTAGAGCATCGCCCGCTCGTCTTCCGTGGTCGGGGGTGGATGTGTGACCCATGTCATGCCCTGCAGATTTCGTTCACAAACCTGGGTCCCATCGCGCTCGCGCGCAGCGTGAGCCGGGTCGAACGGCCTACGCCCGCCGCATACGCAAAAAAAATCGACCATCCGGGAAGTAGGTCCCGACCTGCTGGAATAATTACTTCAGGGCGCGATAGCGGCTATTCCCGCCGGTCGGCAGCATGTTCGGACCGAATCTCGTTTTGACCGGGGCCCGATTCTCTGCTGGCATTTGACGAGGGGAGCGGCGCAGCGCCGCCCGGCTGCGCCGCTCTCCTTGTATGGTCTCGGCCACGATCCGTGGTATGCCGACCGCCGGAGGCGGTGTCCGGCGCAGCCGGGCATGGGGCCCCCGGCCCGTCCGAGTGACGCTGGGTGGTGGCCCTCAGCGGGTCACGATACGGCGATACGCCTCGGTGAGACGACCCTCGGGAAGGCCGTGGCGCTCGGTCGTGGCCGCGGCCCACTGCCGGAGCAGGTCGTCGACGTCGAAGCGCTCGCTCACCTGGCTGGCGTGGCAAGCCAGCGCCTTGGTCTTGCGTTCGAATACGTCGGTGATGTCGATGAACACGTCCAGCGGGTCGAGCCCGGTGACCCACACCTCGGCCACCTCGTGGGGCTCGAGGCCCTCGGCGAGCAGCTCGGGATGGGCATGGGGGTTGCGAGCGTCGGGGTAGACAGCGGCGATGGTCGCCTCGCCGGCTGCGAGGTGGTCCGGGTGGGACCGGTACATGCTGTCCCAGCTGCGCTCGGGCGACTGGGTCACCACCAGCTCGGGTCGGACCTGCCGGATGACCCGGCTGATCTCCCGGCGCAGAGCGAGCGACGGCTCCAGCCGCCCGTCGGGCTGGCCGGCGAAGACCACCTCCTGGACCCCCACGGCCTCCGCCGCGGCGCGCTGTTCGGCTTCCCGCAGCGCCTTGACCTCGTCACGGCTCAGCGCCTCGGGTGGGCCGGCTTCCCCCGACGTCAGCACGCAGTAGGAGACGTGAGCGCCGGCGTCGACCAGGCGGGCCATGGTGCCCGCAGTGCCGAAGTCGATGTCGTCTGGGTGGGCGACGATCGCCAGCACCCGTGCCGGCGGCTCCGTCAGGTCGTGGAACTCCACCATCTGGAAGGTAGCTGCGACACCGACTCGCCAGCGAGCTGGCCGTCGGCTCGGCTCCGCCTGGTCCGGGCGCGTAGATTCGGCGCCACCGGATCCGATCGAGGGAGCTGCCCGACCATGAGCGAGAACGCAGAGAACGCCTATGGGGCGATGAAGGCCCAGGTTGGTGGGGACCCGGTGCCGGGGGAGTGGTTCGAGATCACCCAGGAGCGGATCAACGCCTTCGCCGACGCCACCCTCGACCACCAGTTCATCCACGTCGATCCCGAGCGGGCCGCTGCCGAGACCCCCTTCGGGGGCACCATCGCCCACGGTTTCCTCACCCTGTCGCTGCTGGTGCACCTGAGCTCCAGCATCCCCGCCGAGCTGCCGCGCCTCGACGGGCTCCTCATGGGCATCAACTACGGCATGAACCGGGTCCGGTTCATCAACCCGGTTCCGTCCGGTTCCCGCGTCCGTGCGGTCGCGCAGGTGAGCGATGTCGAGCGGAAGGGCAACGCGGTCGACGTCACCCGGACCATGACCGTCGAGATCGAGGGCCAGGACAAGCCGGCGCTGGTCGCCGAGTGGATCGGGCGCATGGTCTTCGCGTGACGGAGGGCGAGGGGGGAGCTGGTCAGCTGCTTCGGCTGACGGGTCCGGCGCCGACGGGCTCGGGGCACAGCGCCGGCTCGTGCGGGGGACCACCCTCGGCGAGGCCGAAGCGCTCGTGCAGCCGCCGCAACGGGGCCGGCGCCCACCAGTTCCACTCGCCCGCGAGCTTCATCAGCGCCGGCACCAGCGTGGCCCGCACGATGAAGGCGTCCACCAGCACGGCGACCCCGAGGCCGAAGCCGAACAGCTTGATGAAGGTGACGCCGGAGGTGGCGAAGGCGAAGAAGGTGATCGACAGCAGCAGCGCCGCCGCAGTCACCAGCCGGCCGGTGCGCTCGAGACCGGCGGCGACGGCCAGGTCGTTGTCGCCGGTGCGGTCGTGCTCCTCCTTGATGCGGGAGAGCAGGAACACCTCGTAGTCCATGCTGAGGCCGAAGGCGATGCAGAACATCAGGATGGGGGTGGTGGTGTCGGTCAGCCCGGTGGCGGTGAAGCCGAACAGGTCGGCTCCGTTGCCCTCCTGGAAGAGCCACACCATCATCCCGAAGGTGGCGGTCAGGCTCAGGGTGTTGAGGACGATGGCCTTGAGGGGCACCAGGAGGCTGCCGAACATCAGGAACAGCAGCACGAAGGTGGCGCCGCCGATGAGCCCGGCCGCCACGGGGACCAGGCCGAAGATGGCGTCCTTGGAGTCGACCAGGGCTGCGGACTGGCCGCCCACCGCGGTCTCGGCGAAGGGGAAGTCGAGCTCGCGGATCTCGGCCACCAACCGCTCGCCCTCCGGTGAGATGGGCTCGACGGCCGGGACCACGTTGAGCCAGGTGCTGGCGTCGCCGGCGAAGCGGGCGGTGGTCGCGTCGGGAGGAGCCACCTGGCGGCCGTCCACGTAGCGGCCGGTGACGGCGTCGACCCGGGTGACGTTCTCGAGAGTGCTGACCCGGGCTGCGTAGGCGTCGACCTGGGCGTCGGTGGTCACGCCGAGGGCGACGACGGCGAAGGCGTCGGCCTCGGCGGAGGGGAACTCGTGGCGCAGGATGTCGGCCACCTCGCGGGCGGGGTCGCCCTCGGGCAGCACCCGATCGTCGGGGACGCCGAAGCTCACGCCGAAGAAGGGGATGCCAGCGGCCAGCAGCACCACGACCCCGGTGACGGCCACCGTCGCCGGCCGGCGCATGACCGACACGGCGATGCGATGCCAGAGGCCTCCGCTCTCCGCGGGCGGCCGGCGGCGGAACAGCCGCCAGCTGTCGACCCGGGTGCCCAGCACGGCGAGCAGCGCCGGCAGGGACACGACCGAGGTGACCATGGCGACCAGGATCACGCCCACGCCGGCGTAGGCGAACGAACGGAGGAAGTAGAGCGGGAAGATGAGCAGGGCCGACAGCGAGATCGCGACCGTCAGCGCGCTGAAGGCCACGGTTCGGCCTGCGGTCTCGACGGTGCGGACCACCGCGGCCTCGACGGTGCGGCCCAGGGCCAGCTCCTCGCGGTACCGGCTCACCACGAACAGGCTGTAGTCGATGGCCAGGCCCAGCCCCATGGCGGTGACCAGGTTGATCGAGAAGATCGAGACGTCGGTGGCCAGGGTGACTGCGAACAGCACGAAGAAGGCGCCGAGGACGGCCACCACCCCGATGGCCACCGGCAACAGGGCGGCCACCACACCGCCGAAGACGATGATCAGCAGGATCAGGGTCAGCGGGATGGCGATCGCCTCGGCTCGGGCCAGGTCGGACTCGATGGTGGCGCTGATCTGCTCGAAGGTGCGGTCGGGGCCGCCCACCTGGACCCGGACCGGGCCCCGGACGGTGTCGTACTCCTCGATGAGGGTCTCGATGCGACTGGTCCGGGTGGGGTCGTCCTGGTCGCCGGGAACCCGGAGCAGGACGATGGCCCGGTCCTTGGCCGACGAAGCGAGGGCGTCGGGTCGACCTGCGGTCCAGTACCCGATCACGTCGTCGGTGCCCTCGGTCCGGGCCAGCTCGGCGATGATGGCTTCGCCCTCGGCGACGACGTCGGGGTCGTCGACGGTGCCGTCGATGGCGCTGACCACCAGCACCAGGTCGGGATCGCCGGTGCCGAAATGCTCCTCGAGGAGGTCGGCGGCCCGGACGGACTCGCTGTCGGGGTCGTCGAAGCCGCCCCCGGAGAGGCGAGCGAAGACCGACCCGCCGACGACGCCAGCGAGGACGAGGGCGACCACGCTGACGACCAGGACGGTGCGGCGCCGGCGGACGGTGAGATGGCCGATGCGGGTGAACATGATCGCCTCCACGGTGGCGGTCCGAACGCTGTGACGGTTGACACATGTACGTTTACATCTGTCAACCCTCCGCTAGTTAACGCTCGTGCACGTACATCTGTCAACCCCTTTGGCTACAATGCTGGGATGGCGCAGCTCACCGCCGCCACCCGAGAGCGCAATCCCCGGGGCCAGGGAGCCCGTCTGCGGGTCGAGCTGCTCGACGCCGCCACCGAGCTGATGGCCCAGCACGGCAGCCTGGACAAGGTCAGCGTTCGAGCTGTCGCCGCAGCCGCCGGCGTCAGCCCCACCGCCGTCTACCGGCACTTCGAGAACCACACCGACCTGCTCTGGTCCGCGGTGCAGTACTGCTTCGAGGAGTTCGCGGCCCGCATGGAGGAGGCCCGGGCCTCCACCGACGACGTGTACGAGCGCCTGCGCAACTGTGGCCGGGCCTACGTGGAGTTCGCCACCGAGCAGCGGGGCAAGTACCGGGTGATGTTCTCCAACCGGGTGGAGCTGCCGCCCCGGGAGGAGCCCGTCGGGATCAACGCGTTCGAGCAGCTGGTCGACCTGATCGCCGACATCCTCGAGGCCCGCGGCGACGACCGGGACCCGCACTTCGTGGCGGTCCAGGTCTGGACCTGGATCCACGGCATCGTCGACCTGTTGGGCTCACATCGGGAGGCCGACATCTGGCCCGAGGTCGAACCCCTGCTCGAAGAGCTGCGCCACCGCCTCGAGCTCGACCCTCCCGCGGCCTGAGCGATGGCCAAGAACGTGCTCGGCACCGAGCTCCGCTCGTGCAGCGAGGACCCCGTCACCGGCTTCTACCGCAACGGCTGCTGCGACACCGGCGCCGAGGACGTGGGGGTCCACGTGGTGTGCGCGCGGGTGACCGCGGAGTTCCTGGCGTTCTCCCGTCAGCAGGGCAACGACCTCTCGACCCCCCGTCCCGAGCTGGGCTTCGCCGGCCTCTCGCCGGGCGACCAATGGTGCTTGTGCGCCGCCCGCTGGTTGGAGGCCTACGAGGCCGGGGTGGCGCCGCCGGTGGTGCTCGAAGCCACCCACGCGCTTGCCCTCGAGTGGATCGACCTGGCCCAGTTGCAGGACCCCGGCGGGAGCTGAGGCGGGGCGCGGCCGCGGTCGACGAGGACTAGCGTGGCCACATGAGCGTTCCGGTTCCGGTCGAGAAGCTGGGCGACACCGTGGCCCGCTACGGCGCCACGGCCTACCTGCTGACCACGGGCGACGACCTGCGCCCCCACGCCACCCAGGTGGTGGTCAGCGCCGAGGGCGGCGAGCTGAGTTGCGGGCTGGGCCGCCGCACCGCGCGCAACGGCGCGGCCCGGCCGCTGGTGTCGCTGCTGTGGCCACCTGACGAGGCCGGCGGCTACAGCCTCATCGTCGACGGGGACCTCCGGGTGGAGGACGCCGACGACGAGGGCGGGCGGGGCATCGTCACCGCCACCCGCGCCGTCCTGCACCGTCCGGCCACGGCAGAGGGCACAGCCGACGCCGCCTGCGGGTCCGACTGCCTCCAGATCGAGATCCCGGACTGATATCAGGGCCCGGCGCTATCCGACCTCGACGACCACCTTCCCCCAGGTCTTGCGCTCGGCCAGGTCCTGGATGGCCCGGGCCCCGTCGCCGAAGGCGTAGGGCGGGTAGATGAGGGGGTCGACCTCCCCGGTGCCGGCCAGCTCGAGCACCGACCTCATCTGCTGATCGAGCGATTCGGGATCGCGCAGCACCGACGCGCCCCAGTGGACGCCCACCACGCTGTAGTTCTTCAACAAGATGTGGTTGGCGGGCAGCTCGGGGATCCCGGCCACGAAGCCGATCACCAGCAGCCGGCCGTTCCATGCCATGCAGCGTCGCACCTGGTGGATGGTGTCGCCCCCCACCGGGTCGTATGCCACGTCGACCCCGCCGCCGCTCAACTCCCGGACCGCATCCACGAAGTCCGGGGTCTGGTGATGGTCCACCACCTCGTGAGCGCCCAGGCCGCGAGCCTGCGCCACCTTCTCGTCACCGCCGGCGACGGCGATGACCGTCGCCCCGGCAGCCCGGCCCAGCTGGATGGCCGACGAGCCGGTCCCCCCGGCGGCCCCGGTGACCAGCAGGGTCTCGCCCGGCTGCAACCCAGCCCGGTCGTGGAGGGCGTACCAGGTGGTTCCGTAGTTGATGGGCAGCGCCGCAGCCTGGTTGCAGGAGAACCCGTCGGGCAGCTTCCAGAGCGAGGTCGTCGGCATCTCGACCTGCTCGACGAGGCCGCCGCCGAGCATCATGACCCGGTCACCGACGGCGAGGCCGTTCACGCCGTCGCCGACCTCCAGCACCCGGCCCGCGCTCTCCCCACCAGGGGTGTGGGGGAAGACCGTCGGCACCTGGTACTGGCCCCGGCACTGGAGCACGTCGGGAAAGGCGATGCCGACCGACTCGATGGCCACCCGGCAGGACCCGGGCCCTGGCGGGCCCGGGTCGTCCACCTCGTGGACGGCAAGCTTGTCGATCGGTTCACCGAGCTCGTGCAACTGCCAGGCGCGCATGGCGCCAGAGACTACCCAACCGCTGGCCGGGGGAGAGCGGCCGGTCCCGGTCAGCGCCGGCCGAAGCGGGGGCCGAAGTCGAGCTCGCCGGCCACGAGATCCTCGATGCGGTCAGCGATCTCGGCCCGCTTGTCGTCCGCAGTCGCGTCGTCGACCCGACCGGCTGCCACCGCGTCGTCGAGGCGCTCGTCCAGGTGGGCGGTGAGTGCCTCGACGAGGGCGTCGGCGCTGGAGCCGTTGGCGTCGGCGATCTCGCCCAGGCTCAACCCGTCGGCCAGGCCGTCCCGGACGGTCTCTCGGTCGAGCCCCAGCTCCTCGAGCACCTCGCCACCGGGCAGTCCACCGAACCCGGGCCCCCGCCTGTGGTGCCCGAAGCCGTGGTCCTGGCCCAGGTGGGGCCGCGCGTCTCGCAGCGCCTCCTCGACGGCGTCGCGCTGCTCCAGGGTCAGGGTGCCGTCCTCCACCAGTCCGTCGAGGACCTGGGCCACGGTGCTGCGCCGCTCCGAGGCATTGGTCTCGGTCTCGGCCTCGGCAGGGTCGTCCTGGGCCCCGACGCCGGTGGGGGCCAGGGTCAGGGCCGTCCCCGCGCCGATCAGGGAGGCGGCGACGGCGGTCGATGCGATGAGCTTCTTCACGGGGACCTCTCGAGTGTGGGGGGTCGTTGACGGTGGCCAGGATCGCCGCGGCAGGTAAGGGCCCCAGCGGGTCCGGTCAAGAAGAGGGTGAGAAGTCCGTGAACGATCCGTGACGTCCGGCACCGTCGCGGAACCGGCTCGCACCCTCCAGGGTCTCCCCTGACCGGATGGTGGCCATGCCCAGCTCCACCTCCTGGGCCAGGGCCTCGCCGAGGCTCAGCGCCCACTGGTCGATTGCCGAGCGGCGGTCCGATCGCAAGCAGGCTTGCGGGAAGGCCGCCAGCGACGCCCCCAGCGCCAGCGCGGTGTCGAGGGCCTCGCCGGGCGCGCACAGGCGGTTGGCGAGCCCCATGCGGAGGGCCTCGTCGCCGTGCACCCCCCGCCCGGTGAGGATCAGGTCCATGGCGTGGCTGTGGCCGATGAGGCGGGGCAGGCGGATGGTGCCCCCGTCCACGAGGGGCACGCCCCACCGCCGGCAGTACACCCCGAACACCGCGTCACGGGCCGCCACCCGCAGATCGCACCAGAGCGCCAGCTCCAGGCCGCCAGCGACCGCGTGACCCTCGACCGCGGCGATGACGGGCTTGGCCAGCACCCGCCGGGTCGGTCCCATCGGTCCGGGGCTGCCCACGATGTCGGCGGGTCCGTTCTCGGTCACCCGGTTGCCCCGGCCCTCGGCGATCGCCTTGAGGTCGGCGCCGGCGCAGAAGGTGCCCTGGGCACCGGTCAACACGACGACGTCCGCCCCCTCGTCGGCCTCGGCCCGGTCGAACGCCTGGTCGAGGGCCTCTGCCGTCGGGCCGTCGACCGCATTGCGGACTTCGGGCCTGTCGATGGTCACCACCGCGACCCGACCGTGCCCGTCGTAGCGGATGCTCACAGCGGGGACAGTACCCGCGGACGACGGCGCCGGGGCCGCCAAGGACGGCGGCGCCGAGTCAATGAGTACTATCCGAAGATCACGATGAGGGCCCCGGCATTGGCGTCGCTGCCGACCCTCTGGCCCGGTGCCCCGGCCACCAGGTCGGCGCGGCCGTCGCCGTCGAGGTCCCCGGCCGCGAGCGCCCGCGAGAACCCGCCGTTGGCGCGCGGCCGGTCCGGGATCCCGTTGCGGCCCGGCCAGAACCACTGGTGCCGGTCAGCACGTACTCCCCGGGCGCTGCCGAAGAGGACGTGGACGATGCCGGCCCCGCCGCCCCGGCGCAGACCCTCGCCGGGGACGCCGATGGCCAGGTCGTCGCGGCCGTTGCCGTCGAAGTCCGCCGCCGCCAGGCTCGCGCCCAGCTCGTCGCCGGCCTCGGGCGCCCCCCGGATGCCCCGCGTCGCCTGCGAGAAGGTCGACGAGCCCGTCACCGACGGCCCCCGTGCGGACCCGTAGAGGACGTGCACCTCGCCCGCGGCCACCCGCCGGTGCGACGCCCGCCCGGGCACGCCGATAACCAGATCGTCGGTGCCGTCACCGTCGAAATCACCGGCTGCGAGGGCCTCGCCGAACCGATCGTCCACCCGAGGGGTGCCGCCGAGGTCGCCGCTCGCCCCGGTGATGATCGCGCCCGACGCCGGCCTCAGGCCGTTGCGGCTCCCCCGGAACACCTGCACCGCTCCCGCCGCCGCCACGGCATCGGTGCTCTCGCCCGGGATGCCCACGGCCAGGTCGTCGGCGCCGTCGCCATCGAAGTCGCCAGACGCGAGCGCGGCGCCGAAGCCGTCGTCGACCGCTCTCGAGCCGGGCACGTCGGCGGCCCCCTGGTGCAGCCGCTGATCGGCCGACCGGGTGATTCCCCGATCGCTGCCATAGAGCACGTGGACCGCGCCAGAACCTGCGGCCGAGCCCTGGCCCGCGCCGGGGGCCCCGACGGCGATGTCGTCGTAGCCGTCGCGGTTGAAGTCACCCACGGCCACCGACGAGCCCAGCGCCGCGTGGCGCTCCGTGGACCCGAGCACTCCCGCCGTGGCCGCGGTGTAGGTGGCGCTGCGCTGGCCCTGGAGCCCGGACCGGGACCCGTAGAGCACCGTGAACCCCCCGGCGTCGGTCCGGTTGCCGCTGTCCTCCCCGCCGGTGCCCACGACCGCGTCGTCGTAGCCGTCGCGGTCGAAGTCACCCACGGCCACCGCGGTCCCGAACCGGTCGTTGGCCTCGGCCCGCCCGGGCACCCGGGGTGAGGCCTGGGTCAAGGTCGCGTCGCGGCGCCCGACCCCCGACGAGGTGCCGTACAGCACCACGACCAGACCCACGTCGCGCTGGCGCCCGATGTCCTCGTGAGGGGCGCCGGCGATGATGTCGCCGTACCCGTCGCCGTCGAAATCCCCCACTGCGACCGCAGCCGCGAAGTGGTCGCCCACCTCGGCCGAGCCCGTGATCCCCGGCGCCGACTGGGAGAGCTGTTGAGAGCCCCGGGAGGTCAGCGCATGGACCCCCGTGGCCGCAGCCGCGGTCGCCACGACCGCGACCGCACCGATGGCCACCTTGACTCGGGTCGATGCCGGCCCCATCACTGCCCCCTCGAGATGGTGTCGGAGCTCCCGCTGATGAAGGTGTCCTGGCTCCTCTTGCCGAACAGCTGGTCGCTGCCGGCGTCGCCTCGGATGCGATCGGCCCCGCGACCGCCGTGCACCTGGTCGTGGCCGGGACCGCCCCGGACGTAGTCGTCGCCTGCGTCGCCGCGCACGTCGTCGTGGCCGCCGTCGCCGAAGATGCCGTCGTTGCCGTCCCCGCCGAACACGGAGTCGTCGCCCGGACCAGCGCAGATCAGGTCGTTGCCGCCGTGACCGTGGATGGTGTCACCGCCGCCGCCGCCGACGATGACGTCCCGGCCCTCGGTGCCGTGGATGACCTCGGCTCCGCCGGTCCCCACGATCGTGGCCTCGACGCCGTTGCAGGACTGGCTGAGGAAGGCCAGGTTCTCGTAGTTCGCCCCCAGGACCTCACGGCTGTCGGCGTCGAGCCAGTCGTCGAGGAGGGTGGCGTACATGGAGCGGAAGTCGACCTGGTGGCGCAGGTCGCCCCGCTCGTCGAGCCGGCGCAGCGATGGCTGACCGCCGTACAGGCCGCCGGTGACGGCATCGCCCACGACGAACATGTTGTTGGCCGTGCCGTGGTCGGTGCCAGTGCCGTTGGGCGCCGGCCGCCGCCCGAACTCCGACATGGTGACCAGCAGCACCCGGGACCGCAGCCCGGGTCGGATGTTGTCGAAGATGCGGTCGATGGCCCGGTCCACGATCGAGAGGAACTGGTCGTGCTCGGGGCGCTGGTTGGCGTGGTGGTCGAACTCGTTCATGTTCACCGAGATGACCCGGGCCCCGATGTCGAGGTTGATCAGCCTGGCAACCAGCTCGGCGTCTCGCACCAGGTCGTCGCCGATGGTCACCTCGGGCGAGAAGATGCCGGCGACTGCGTCGGCCGACGAGATGGCCCGGCTGGTGGTCCGGGCGACCTCCTCGGCGAATTGGCCCTTGCCGACGGCGCCCGCGTTGTAGCCGAGCAGGGCGTCGTAGGTGGGCCGGTTGTAGTTGTTGGCGTCGTAGTCCATCCCGAAGAGGCCGCCCCAGCCCGGGATCGCGGTGGTCTCTCCTGCGGGTCGGCGCAGGTGCAGCGGCACGCCCTGGTCGCCTATGGCCACGCCGCTCAGCTCGTCGCCGCCCCGGCCGTCGAGGTACCGGCCCAGCCACCCCGAGTACCACGGAGGTGCCGCCGCGGTCCCCGCCATCCACCGGGCCATGCTCACGAAGTGGCTGTGGTCGTCGCTGGGCTCACCGACCCCGTTGATGATCGCCACCTTGCCCTGCTCGAACCGGCGGGCCAGCCGGCTCAGGTTCGGGTGCAGGTAGAGCCCCTGTCCCACCGGATGAGCCCCCTGGGGCCGGATGGCGAAGGAGCCCCGGATGTCGTAGTAGCGCCCGTCGTCCATCGGACACACGGTGTTGAGGCCGTCGTTGCCGCCGTTCAAGACCATCGTGATCAGGATCCGGTCGTTCGCTCCCAGCCGGGGACCGGCCTGGGCGATCCGGCTGGACAGCATCGGTACCCCGAGCGCGGTGACCCCGCCCACGACGAGCATGCCCTGCAGGAAGCGCCGGCGCTCCATGCCGTCCTCGTCGAGGGGAGTGTGGAGGAGCTGGTAGGCCTCGCGCAGCTCGGGGTCCCGGGACTCGGCCCAGCGGCGGGCCCGGGGGAGGCGGGGGAGGCGGGGCCGGCGGTCGCTCATGGGGTTTGCCTCCCTCATGCCACGTGGAGCTCGGGCATCAGCCCGCCGATGATCACGGCGTTGTGCTTGACGGCCCAGCTGTCGCGGCTCTGGTGTCGCCGCCAGAAGCGCTCGAGCGCAGCCCGGGTCTCCGGCGACGGGTCCGGGATGCCCATGATCGAGATGATCTCGTCGGCCGCGGCACCCGCGTTCGAGAGATCCTCGAGGTGCTCGAACTGGCCGTGCACGTCGCCGTTCCAGCGCAGGCCGGCGAGCCAGCCGACCCGGCCCCACGACGTCATGGTGGACACCCAGTAGTTGCCCGTGCCCCAGCCGGCGACCGACGGGGGCTCGAAGGGCACCTGGCCCAGCTGGTCGAGCTGGTACCACAAGCCGGTGTCCTCGGCCCGGATGTTCAGGCGGCGCAGCACGTCGACCACGAACTCGATGGGAGACCTGGTGAGCGCGTAGCGGTTGGCGGTGGACCAGAAGCTGTCGTGGTTGAGCAGCGCCCGCAGGCCGCTCCTGATGTTCAGGTTGGGCAGCAGCCCGTCGGCCACCGCCTGGATCTCCGCCGCCGTCGGATCGTCGGCGACGAAGAACCGCCAGAGCTTGGTGGCCAGGAAGCGGGCGCAGGCGTCGCGCTTGACGCCCGAGGTGAAGATGGCGAGGGTGTCGGGGCCGTTCCAGCGCTGGGGCGACAGGCCGAACAGGACCTTGTTCGAGCCGTCGTGGTCGACGGCCCGGTACCGGTAGGTCGCGTCGGTGTAGGTGCCGTTCCAGCCGACGACGCCGTGCCCGCTCCAGGCCTTGGTCATCTCGATCACGTCGGACTCGACGAACTCGTCCGGACCGATCGTGTAGAGCTCCATCAGCTCGCGGGCGAAGTTCTCCTGGAGGTCCTCGCGGGTGTTGAGGTCGTTGTCCAGATAGCGCAGGATCGCGCCGTTGGTGCACACCCGGTGGAGCAGATCCCCGAAGTCGCCCATGCCCCGGTTCCGGAGTATCTCGTGTTGATCCCACATGGTGCGGAGGTGCTCGACCTTGCGCACCCCCGAGGCGAAGTGGCTGTGCCAGAACAGCGTCATCTTCTCTGCCAGGGGCGAGGGCTGATCCGCTGTGCGGTTGTGCCAGCTCGCCTGGATCATCCGGTCGACCCACCAGAACCGCATCCCGTTGGTCACCTCCCACCAGTTCGGGTTGTCGATGCCGGGCGGCGCGGCGGCCGTGGTGGGCTCCACCGCGAG
>JBFINV010000032.1:0-12834 GCA_041611015.1 Acidimicrobiales bacterium
GCAGGTGTTCTACGTTCGCAAGGGCCGGGTCATGGGCCGGCGGGGTTTCATCGTCGACAAGGCCGAGGAGCTCGACCGGGCCGAGCTGGTGGCGCGCATCCTCGAGCGCCTGTACTTCGCCGACAACCCCCTGGGCCACCCCAAGCGGGTGCTGGTACCCGACCTGCCCGCGGACCAGGAGCTCTATGAGGAGTGGCTGCGCGAGCTGCGCGGGTCTCGGGTCGAGATCACGGTGCCCATGCGAGGCGACAAGCGGGTGCTGCAGGAGACGGTCACCCAGAACGCCAAGGAGGCCTTCGCCAGGCACCGGCTCAAGCGCACCACCGACCACAACAGCCGCTCCCGGGCCCTCAACGAGCTGCAGGAGCAGCTGGGCCTGCCCACCGCGCCGCTGCGGATCGAGTGCTTCGACATGAGCCACATCCAGGGCCGGGACTACGTCGGGTCCATGGTGGTCATGGAGGACGCGCTCCCGAAGAAGAGCGACTACCGCCGGTTCCGGATCCGCACCGTGGAGGGCAACGACGACTTCGCGGCCATGGAGGAGGTGCTCTACCGGCGGTTCCGCAACTACCTGGAGGAGCGGGTCCGGCCAGTGGAGGAGCGGGGGAAGTTCTCCTACCCGCCCCAGCTGCTGGTGGTGGACGGGGGCAAGGGTCAGCTGGGGGTGGCCACCCGGGTCCTGGGTGATCTGGGCCTGTCCGGGGAGATCCCGGTGGCGGCACTGGCCAAGCAGTTCGAGGAGGTCTTCCTGCCGGGCCAGTCCGACCCGGTGCGGCTGCCCCGCCAGTCCGAGGCGTTGTACCTGCTCCAGCGGATCCGCGACGAGAGCCACCGCTTCGCCATCACCTATCACCGCCAGCTGCGCGGGAAGCGGATGACCAAGTCGGTGCTCGACGACATCCCCGGGCTGGGACCGGGCCGGCGCAAACGGCTGATCAGGGAGCTGGGTGGGGTGCGCAAGGTGCAGCAGGCGTCGCTCGAGGAGCTGCGGGCCCTGTCGTGGCTGCCCGACGCCGTGGCCGACGCGGTGTACCAGAAGTGCACCGGGCAGCCCGCCCGCTGAGCGAGCTGGCATGAGCAACGGTCTCTGGGAGGAGCACGCCCGCTGGTGGCAGGTCGGGTTCACGGAGGGTGCGGACGCGGAGTACACCGAGCAGATCGTCCCGCTGGTGGCCGAGCTCCTGGCGGGCCGGAACCGGGTGCTCGACGTGGGGGCTGGGGAGGGTCAGCTGGCTCGCCTGGCGGTGGCCGTGGGCGCCGGCGAGGCCATCGGGGTGGACCCCACCCGGGCCCAGGTGGACGAGGCCGTGGCCCGGGGCGGGGGCCCGACCTACCTGCGTGCCGAGGCGGCCCGCCTGCCCTTCGTCGACGGTGCGTTCGACGGCGTGATCGCCTGCCTGGTCTTCGAGCACATCGAGGAGATGGACCAGGCCGTGGGCGAAGTGGCCCGGGTCCTCGAGCCCGGCGGCCGGTTCCTGTTCCTGTTGAACCACCCACTGCTTCAGACCCCGGGCAGTGGCTGGATCGACGACCACGTGCTCGACCCGCCCGAGCAGTACTGGCGGATCGGCCCCTACCTGACCGAGAGCTCGGAGGTCGAGGAGGTGGCCAAGGGGGTGTTCATCCCGTTCATCCACCGGCCGCTCAGCCGCTACGTGAACGCTCTGGTGGAGGCCGGGCTGGTGATGGAGCGGATGATCGAGCCCCCGCCGCCGGAGGGATTCCTGGCCCGGGCCCCCGAGTACCCCGACGCGGCCACCATCCCCCGGCTGCTGGTGCTGCTGGCCCGTCGGGCCTGACGAGGGTCAGGGCCCCGAGGGCCGCGCCAGGATGGCCGGCAGCTCCACCTGGTGGTCCTTTCGGCCGGCGAGGGTCCGCGCCCGATCCCGCGCGGTCCACTGGACGGTGTTCTCGAGGAACGACCGGGCCCCGACCTCCACCGCGGCGCCCAGGCCCTCCCTGGCGGCCCGCTCGGCCATCTCCCGGGCCACCCGGATGCTGCCGCCGCTGGCGCCGGGGAGGGGCAGCAGACCCGCGGCGTGGAAGGCCACGTCCTCCCACGCTCCCTCCGACATCGCGTGCAGCGCCTGGGCCAGGTCGACCACGTCGCCCACCACGGGGCTCCAGCCGATGACGGTCAGCACCCGGGGCCAGTTCGACCGGCGGTCGTGTGCGCTGTCGTCCAGGACCGTCTGCAGCGCGGCCCGCTGGTGGTCGCTGAGGCCGGGCCAGCGCACCGCGGCTTCCAGGTCGGCTCGGGACACGTAGCCGTCGGCGCGGTCCGGGTCGCCCTGGGCGGCCACGTCCACGAGCGGGAGGAGCGGCCAGACGGTGGCCGCGGTGTCGCGCCGGCGCCGGAAGCGCTCGATCTCCTCGACCGGGAACCGGTTGCGCTCGAACCGCGGGCCGGGGAGGTCAGGGTCGAGATAGCGCTCGCTGCCCACCTGCAGGAAGCGCAGGACCTCGGGATGGCGCAGAAGCCAGGTGGCGGCGGCGCTGGCCGGCCCTCGGAGACCGGCCGCAGCCTCGAGATCGGCGACGGAGACCATGCCGTCCGGCCGGCCTCCGTGGGCTGCGGTCTCCACCACGTCGAAGTGCTCGGTCAGCGCGTCGAGCATCCGGTTCTCCTCCGCGAACCGGAGCCCGATGGCGGCCTCGCTCACCACCGTGATGGCCGGTTGGCTCCCCGACGCCATCGCCAGCACCTGGATACGAGCCAGGCCTGGGGCGCTCGCTGACGCCAGCTCGGCGAGAGGTCGGGGGCCGAGAAGGCGTTCCCAGACCTCGACGAGCCTGGCGCTGCCGATGGCCTCGATCACCGCTGCGCCGGCGGCCGCATCGTCCCGGGCCCGGATCAGGGCCTCGGCGATCGCGGCGTCGCGATGGCTTGCCGGCGCGGTTGCGATCAGGTCGGCCAGCTCCTGGGTCGTGACGGTGACCAGGTCGAGGTCACGCTCGGGCAGCAGCGACACGGCGCGGCCCAGTTGGTCGGTGAAGGTCCGGTCGGCGGCGGCGATGGCGCGCAGGCGCCACTCCAGGTCGGTGGCCATGGCTCCCAGCCGGTCGGCGACGACCCCCAGCCGGGACAGGGGCTCGAGACCACCGGGCGGGGGGCGGCGCAGCAGGGCGGCCCCGGCTTCGAGGTCGGGGGCCAGGTCGTTGCGGATCGCCAGCAGGGCCCGGGCGTCGTGCTCGAGGCCGGCTGCAAGCACGCCCGCCTGGTCGACGTCCATCCGCACGATCGGCACGAAGCCCGAACATACACGAAATATATCGAAAGATCTCAAGGGCCTCTGCTACGATCCGGGGGCACATGGCCGAGTTCGTCATCATCACCGGGCTGTCCGGTGCCGGTCGCTCCGAGGCGGCGAATCACCTCGAGGACCTGGGGTACTTCGTCATCGACAACCTGCCCCCGTCGCTGATCCCCAAGGTGACGGAGCTGGCCACCGGACCCGGAGCCCAGATCGATCACGTGGCCCTGGTGGTGGGGACCGCCGAGTACCGCGACGAGATCGCCGATGCCATCGCCGATCTGCGCGCGACCGAGGGATCCCGGGTCCGGACCCTGTTCCTGCAGGCCCGGACCCCCGAGCTGGTCCGTCGCTACACCGAGACCCGGCGGCGCCACCCCTTCGCGGACCAGGGCACCCTGTCCGACGCCATCGAGGCCGAACGTCACACCCTCGAGCCCATCCGGGAGCAGGCCGACGTGGTCATCGACACCTCGGACCTGAACGTCCACGAGCTCCGGGACCGGGTGCTCGAGTACTTCGGATCCGACGAGGAGACCCCTCGGATGCAGACCCGGGTGATGTCGTTCGGGTACAAGCACGGCATCCCCCTGGACGTCGACCTGGTGATCGACTGCCGGTTCCTGCCCAACCCCCACTGGGTCGACGAGCTCCGCCCGCTCACGGGCCTGGACGACGACGTCCGCGCCTACGTCCTCGACCAACCCCTCACCGAGGGGTTCCTGGCCGGGCTCGGGAGCATGCTCGAGACGGTCATGCCCGCCTACGCCGCCGAGGGCAAGGCGTACCTGACGATCGCATTCGGCTGCACCGGCGGCCGCCACCGCTCGGTGACCATCGCCGAGCGGGTGGGCGCCATGCTCGCCGAGCTGGGGTTCGCGCCCACGGTCACCCATCGGGACATCGGTCGCTGAGCGCCGAACACGCTTCGGCGTCAGCGGCCTCGGCGCCTCGATAGCATCGGCAGCTGATCGCGCCGAGCCGACCCCGGCTCGCCACCGCCACTGCTTCCTCGAGGAGGACTCAATGACCATCCGGGTTGGGATCAACGGCTTCGGCCGCATCGGCCGGAACTTCTTCCGAGCTGCGAAGAGCAACGGGTCCGACATCGACTTCGTGGCCGTCAACGACATCGGCTCGGTGGAGACCATGGCCCACCTGCTCCGCAACGACTCGGTGCACGGACGCTACGAGGGCACGGTCAAGGCGGTGCGGGGCGGCATCAACGTCGACGGCGACAAGCTGGCCGTGCTGGCCGAGCGCAACCCGGCCGACCTGCCGTGGGGTGAGCTCGGGGTCGACGTGGTGATCGAGTCCACCGGCATCTTCAACAGCCGCGAGGCCGCGGCCGCGCATCTCGACGCCGGCGCCCGCAAGGTCATCATCTCCGCGCCGGCCAGCTGCGACGCCACCTTCGTGATCGGCGTCAACGACGACGACTACGACCCCGCCAAGCACCACGTCATCTCCAACGCCTCGTGCACCACCAACTGCTTCGTCCCCATGGTCAAGGTGCTCGACGACGCCTTCGGCGTGGAGGGCGGGATCATGACCACGGTCCACGCCTACACCGGCGACCAGAGCATCGTCGACGGGCCCCACAAGGACCTGCGCCGGGCCCGGGCCGCCGGGGTCAACATCGTGCCCACCTCCACCGGCGCCGCTCGGGCCACCGGGCTGGTCCTGAAGAAGATGGCCGGCAAGCTCGACGGCATCGCCATGCGGGTGCCCATCCCCGACGGCTCGATCACCGACTTCACCGCCAACCTCAAGAAGGAGGCCTCGGTCGAGGCCATCAACGGGGCCTTCCGGGACGCGGCGCGCTCCGGCTCGCTGCGCAACGTCCTCGAGTACAGCGAGGAGCCGCTGGTGAGCTCCGACATCGTTGGCTCCCCGGCGAGTTGCGTCTTCGACTCCGGGCTCACGATGAGCATGGGGCGCATGGTGAAGATCTGCGGCTGGTACGACAACGAGTGGGGTTACTCCAACCGGCTGGTGGACCTGGCGATGATCGTCGGCACCCGGAAGGCCAAGAAGGCCAAGACCCGCACCGCCAAGAAGAGCGCCGCCAAGAAGCGCCCGGCGAAGAAGGTCGCAGCCAAGAAGCGCTCGGCCAGCAGGCGCGCTGCATAGAGGTGGATTTCCCACAGCTCGAAGATCTGGGCGACCTCGACGGCAAGCGGGTCCTGCTCCGCGCCGACTTCAACGTCCCGATACGCGACGGCGAGATCACCGACGACCTCCGGATCCGCGCCGCGCTGCCGACGCTGCGGTACCTGGTCGACTCGGGCGCTCGGGTCACCGCGTGCAGCCACCTGGGGCGCCCCAAGGGCGCGCCCGACCCGGCCTTCGCCATGGACCCGGTGCGGGCCCGCCTGGCCGAGCTGGCCCCGGCGGTGGAGCTGCTCGAGAACCTGCGGTTCGACCCCGGCGAGACCGCCAACGACCCCGAGTTCGTCCTCCGCCTGATCGAGGGTCAGGACGCCTATGTCAACGACGCGTTCGGGGCGTCGCACCGGGCCCACGCGTCGATCGTGGGGCCGCCCCAGCACCTGCCGTCGGCCGCGGGCCGGCTGCTCTCGCGGGAGGTCGAGGTCCTGGGCGGGCTGCGGGAGAACCCGGCGCGACCCTTCGTGGCCGTACTCGGGGGGGCCAAGGTGAGCGACAAGCTCGGGGTCATCGACGCCCTGTTGGGAATCGTCGACGAGCTGCTGATCGGCGGGGGCATGGCGTTCACGTTCCTACGGGCTCAGGGCCGCCAGGTGGGGGCGTCGCTGCTCGAGGAGAGCCAGGTCGACCATTGCGCTGCGCTCCTGGAGCGTGGCGCCCGCATCCACCTGCCCCACGACATCACCGCGCTGGGGCCGGGCGGGGTGATCGGGGACCCGTCGGCTGGCGGGGAGGTGCGCCAGGCGGGGGTCGATCTGCCCGAGGGCTGGATGGGTCTCGACATCGGGCCCGGCACCGCCGCGGCGTTCGGCGACCTGGTGCTGGAGGCCCGCACCGTGTTGTGGAACGGGCCCATGGGTGTGTTCGAGGACCCGCGGTTCGCGGCCGGGACCAAGCACCTGGCCCAGAGCCTGGCCGAGTCCAGGGCATTCACGGTGGTGGGCGGGGGCGACAGCGCCGCGGCGGTCAAGGAACTGGGTCTCGACGACGAGATGGACCACGTGTCCACCGGCGGGGGCGCCAGCCTGGAGCTGATCGAGAAGGGCGACCTGCCGGGATTGCAGGCACTGAGGAAGTCGAGTAGCTGAGGAGCTGAGATGAGCGAGCGGAAACCGCTGATCAGCGGCAACTGGAAGATGCACCACAACCACTTCGAGGCCATCCAGCTGGTGCAGACGCTGTCGTACGAGCTCGACCGGGCCGACTACGACGCGGTCGACGTGTCGGTGCACCCCCCGTTCACCGACCTGCGCTCCATCCAGACCCTCCTCGACGCCGACCGCATCCCCATGCTGTTGGGGGCCCAGCACTGCCACCACGAGGATCAGGGAGCCTTCACTGGTGAGGTGTCGCCGCCGATGCTGGCCAAGCTGAACGTGGCCCTGGTGATCGTCGGCCATTCCGAGCGCCGGGAGCTGTTCGGCCAGACCGATGCCGACGTCAACGCCCGGGTCAAGGCCGTCCTGAGGCACGGGATGACGCCGATCATGTGCTGTGGCGAGACCCTCGAAGAGCGCCAAGCTGGTCGGGCCGAGTCCAAGGTGGAGGGCCAGCTGCGGGCCGGGCTCGAGGGGGTGGCCAAGGACGCCATCGCCAAGCTGGTGATCGCGTACGAGCCCATCTGGGCCATCGGCACCGGCCAGACGGCCACCCCCGAGGACGCCCAGGCCATGTGCGCGCATGTCCGCAGCGTGGTGCGCTCGATCGCAGGTGACGGGGCCGCGGACGCGGTGCGGGTGCAGTACGGCGGGTCGGTGAAGCCCGCCAACATCGCCGAGCTCATGGCCCAGCCCGACATCGACGGGGCCCTGGTGGGCGGGGCCAGCCTCGACGCCGCGAGCTTCGCCCGTATCGTCAAGTACCGCCTGCACTAGCCGCGCTCCGGGCCCCGACCGGGCCCCACTGCCCATCGGCCGTTTTGCGGCGGGTATTTGTGCCCATCCATCCTTTGGGTGAGGGGGGTGATGCCGACGTGGTCCCTGTGACCCGGATCGCGGCCGTGGGGCCGAGCTTGACGAGCAGGTTGGCGCCGGTCTCCGAGCGCGAGGTCGTCGACAACGGCCTCCCCGTGATCGCCCCCCTCATCGCCCTAACCGTCATCGGCTGGGGCTCGTTCGCGATCTCGCCGTGGCTGATGAGCTACCCCCTGCTGCTCATCGCCCTCAACCCCAGGATGGTCTTCCTGCTGCTGGTGGCGCCCAAGCTGGGGCTGGTCGAGTTCACCCTGGTGGCCAGCCTGCGGCTGTGCCTCGCCGACCCGTTCAGCTACATGCTGGGGCTGCGCTACGGCGGCCGGGTCCGGGCCAAGATCGAGCGGTCGCGGCTGCGGCGCTGGCTGCTGTCGGTCACCCGGGTGGAGCGCAGCGCTTGCATCGCCGCGGTGTGGATCCGCCCCAGCCAGACGGTGCTGGCCTGGGCCGGGTCGCTACGGCTGTCGCCCCGCTACGTGGCCCTCGCCGACGTGGTGACGACGGTGGTGTACGTGATCCTGATCCACCAGGGCGTGCAGCTGTTCTGATGACTCGGCGCCCGCCGTCCATGGCGGGGCCTCGTGTGTCGGCCTGCGTCGAGGCCGCGACGGCCGACCTGTTCCCGCGCCTGAGCATCCAGATTGGGCGGCCATCCATGGCCGCCGCAGTGCGTTCGATCACTCGGCGCCGCCGTCCATGGCGGCGCCGGTAGGCTCGGACCCCATGGTTCCGGTCCTGGTGGTCATCGACGTCCTCTGCGCTCTGGCGCTCATCGGTCTGGTGCTGTTGCACAGCGGCCGAGGTGGCGGCCTGTCCGACATGTTCGGCGGCGGTATGGGCGCGTCGGCGGCGGGCTCCACGGTGATCGAGAAGAACCTCGATCGCATCACCATCATCGTGGCCCTGGTCTTCTCGTTCGTGACCCTGGCGCTCGCGTTGATGATGGACGAGTAGCGCCCGGGCTGCCCTGGTCCAGTCAGGACGGTGCAGTCAGGAGGGGCTCACTCGCCTCGTCTCATCTGGGCGCGGATGGCGTCTTCGGTGATGGGCCGCTGGATGTAGACGGCCCAGGCGTTGAAGGCGACGCCGATACCCCACCCGAGGATGGACCAGATCGGCCAGAAGTAGCCAGCGCCTGACAGGGCCCAGATCACCACGAGCGTCGCATTCACGATGACGTAAGCGGCCAGGTGTGTCTTGAAACCACGTCGCGCCTCCAGCCGTTCGATCGCCGAGGCTCGACGCTCTTCTTCTGTCTTCATGGTGCCCCCAGCCAGATGTCGCAGTGTCTTTGCGATCGATTGTCGTGGCCGCGTCCGCACCTGCGTCAGAGGCGAACGTCCTGCGACCGGGGAGTCGGCCACGGGCCGGGCTCCCCGATCGCACCGAGACGTGGGAAAGCAGAGCGCGCCGCAGTCGGTGTACACGGCCCTCACCTGGGTGGGAGCACCGACCAGGGGTGATACGTCGCGGCTCCCGGTGGGCTGTCTGGCGACGGCGCCGGCCCCTAACCTCGGGCCTATGGACGGCCCGATCACGGTGTACCGGGCCCGCACGGTGCAGACGATGGACCCGTCGCTGCCCACGGCCTCGGCGGTGGCGGTGAGCGACGGTCGCATCGTCGAGGTGGGGTCGCTCGAGTCACTGCGGCCCTGGCTCGACCACCACGACCACGTGCTCGACGACGCCTTCGCCGACGCGGTCGTGATGCCGGGCTTCATCGACCCGCACGTGCACCCGACCATGATGGCGGTGCTGATGGCCTGCCAGTGGCTGACCCCGGAGCCCTGGCAGCTGCCGGGGCGCGAGGTGCCGGCCACCGAGGGCGACGCCGCGTTCTTCGACCGGCTGTGCGCCCTCGACGCAGACACGGACTCCTCCGAGCCCCTGGTGGTGTTCGGCTACCACGCCCAGTACCACGGCCCGCTGAGCAGGGCCGACCTGGATGAGATCGACCTGCGGCGACCCATCGTGGTCTGGCAGCGGTCGTTCCACGAGCTGTGGGCCAACACCGCCGGGCTCCACTGGCTCGAGGCCGCGGAGGGCGCGGAGTGGGACCCGCAAATCGACCTCGAGGCCGGGCGGCTGTTCGAGTCCGGGATGATCTGGGGGCTGCGGGTGCTGGGCCCTCATCTGATGGGGGAGGGGCGGCTGGAAGAGAACCTGAACGCGTTCCGGTCACTGGTCCACCAGGGCGGGGTGACCACGATCGCCGACGCCGGGGTGGGCATCTTCGATCTCGATGCCGAGATCGAGGTGCTCTTCGGTGTGCTCGACGCAGACGACACCCCGTTCCGGACCCACCTGATGCCCAACATTCCCGCAGCCCGGGGCCGGTTCAAGGACGAGCTTTTCGAGCGCCTCGACGAGCTGTTCCACTTCAGCCGGGACCGGGTGTCGTGGTTGCGGGCCGCCAAGTTCCTGGCCGACGGGGCCTTCATCGCCCAGCTGATGCAGGTGGGGTTCCCGGGCTACATCGACGGGCACCAGGGAGCCTGGCTGGCCGAGCCCCAGCGCCTGCGCAAACAGGTCGAGCCGTTCTGGCACCAGGGGTGGGACATCAACATCCACGTCAACGGCGACGCCGGGGTGGACGCCTGCCTCGACACCATCGACGCCCTCTTGCACCATCGACCGCGCTTCGACCACCGGACGGTCCTGCACCACTTCGGGGTGTCGACCCAGGCCCAGTCCCGGCGCCTGGCCGCGCTCGGTTGTGCAGTGCAGGCGAACGGCTACTACCTCCATCAGTTCGGGGACCGGTTCGGCGACGAGTGGCTGGGCCACGAGCGGGCGTCGCAGATGACCCGACTGGGCTCGGCCCGTCGCCACGGGGTGAGCGTGGCCCTGCACTCGGACGTGCCCATGGGACCCGTGCAGCCGCTGCTCGCGGCATCGTCCATGGCCACCCGCACCACCCGTGACGGCGCCGTGTTGGCGCCAGCCGAGGCACTGTCGGTGCCCGACGCCCTGGCCGCGATCACCATCGAGGCCGCCTACCAGCTCCGCCTGGACCACGAGGTGGGGTCGCTGGCCTCGGGAAAGCGGGCCGACTTCGTGGTGCTCGACGCGGACCCGTTCGACACCGACCCGGCCAGCTGGCCCGACATCGGTGTCGTGGCCACGGTCGTCGGTGGCGAGGTGTTCTGGCCCGATGGATGAGCGGGTGCCCATCGTCGTTCTCGGTGGCTGGTTGGGTTCGGGCAAGACCACCCTTGTGAACCGCACGCTCGAGCACTGCGCCAGGACCCGACCGGAGCGGATCGCGCTGGTGGTCAACGACGTGGGCGACGTCAACATCGACGCCTCCCTGATCGCCGACCACGACGGCGACACCATCGAGCTCACGGACGGCTGCATCTGCTGCTCGATCGGCGAGAGCCTGGCCATCACCCTGCGGGATCTGCTGGGTCGGTCACGGTGGGATCGCATCGTCGTCGAGGCCAGCGGCGTGGCCGAGCCTGCGAGGGTGGCGGCCTACGGCTCTCGCCGGGTGCTCGCCCCACAGGGGGCCGCGGTCTGCGTCGACGCCACCGACGTGGCGGAGCGGATCGCCGACGTGCGGTACGGCCCGCTGGCGCGTCGCCAGCTCCGACAGGCCGACGTGCTCCTGCTCACCAAGACCGACCTGGTCGATCCGGCTCGGGTGGAGGCGGTCGAGGACCTCTGTAAAGAGCTCGCGCCGGGGGCACCGACGGTGACTGCGTCCCCAGAGGCCCTGCTCGAGCTGGAAGCTCACGAGTTGGGCCCCGTGCCCGACGCCGCCCAGCCGCTCGGTCTCGCCACCAGGACCTGGGTGCCCCGCGGCCCGGTGGACATCGATCAGCTGGTGCGCGTCCTGGAAGGGAGCGGATTGCTCCGCGCCAAGGGGTTCGTCGTGTCCGCTGTCGGCGTGGTGAGCGGAGTCCAGCTCGCTGCTGGGCGAGCGGCCGTGACTGCGGCGCCGGCCGACGCCCACCCGTCTCTGGTCTTGATCGGTGAGAGCGAGCGGGCCGTGTCCGACGTTGTCGTGGCTCTTCAGGAGCTCGGCAGCGGCTGAGCTGGTTCGCCCGGCGGCGGCGTTCCCGCGGGAACGTCGCTGGGGCGCAGGTGCTTGGTGCCGAGGGCCCAGATCGTGAGCTCGAGATCGAGCCGTTCGCCGATACCGCCCTGCAGTGTGAGCGCACTGGGGACCGTGCCAGCCGCCTGATTGCGACCACGCACGTCGTCGGGTTCGGCCGGCCCGAGCACCCCGGCGTCGGGGATCGCTGATCCATCCGGCCGACGGAACCGGAACGTCCGCCCACCATCGTGGGTCTCGATGCTGAAGCCGCCCTCGTGGACCAGGTGGTGGTGGCGCCGACACAGCGTTGCCAGGTTGTGCAGCTCGTGGGAGCCGCCGTGCGCGCGGTGCACGATGTGGTGCGCCTCGACCCAGCGGCTCGTTGTGCACCCGGGGAACACGCAGCGGTTCTGGTCTCGTCGCCGCAGCGCCCGCCGGACGCCTCGGGGAATGGACTTGGTGGGGTTGCCGACCGAGACCACACTGCCGGTCGCGTCCCGCTCCAGAACCACCGTCGAGCTGTCACACGCCAGCCGCCGCGCAGTCTCGACTGCGATGGCATTGCCGTCGCGAAGCTGGCACCGGCCGGGCTCTCCGTTGGTCATGGTGTCGAGGTCGACCTCGATCACGGTCATGGTTCGCTCGTCGCCGACACGTGTCCGAGCGCCGAGGCTGGCGTCGGCCGCCTCGACGAGCGCATCGGCACGGCGCTGTGCTGCGCTCGCCGGTGGCCCGCCCTCGGCCCCAGCGTCGTCCCCCGGGTGGGGCCGCTCCATGCGCGCCTCCACTGCGTGGACGAGGATCGAGCCTTCCTCGGGCGGCAGCCGGAACTGGCCCACCATCGAGCCGTCATCGTCGTGGTACCAAGTCAGGCTTCGCCCGGCGTGGACGGCCCGGGCTCGGGCGGCGTCATCCGCATCGACGCAGCGGCGCCAGGCCCGCACGATCAGCTCCAGCTGGTGGGCCGTGGCGTTGACGGCGAGCTCGAGGAGGTCGTGCTCGGTGGCGGGGGTCGCCACCCGGGTGAGGGCGCGCACCTTCGAGTAGCTGAGCTCGCCCCGGCGGAAGGTCGCGTCGATCGCGGGAAGCTCCTCGAGGGCCCGGGCGACCCGGACCCGCTCGCGGGCTGCGCCTGGTGCCAGCCCGCACTTCCAGGAGAGCCAGTGAGCGCAGCTCGCCAGTCCCCAGCGCTCGTAGCCCTTCCGCCGGTCGAGCTCGGCGATCAGGGCCAGCCAGCGCGCCTCGCCAGCGGCCAGTTGCGCGGCCCACTCGCAGATCTCCCGTTCCAGCTGGTCGAGCGGCATGGTGGCGCTGGGATCGACAGGTGCGGAGCTCGGTGTGTCGGTGTCGCAGAACATGCGTTCGACGGTACTGCGAGGGTGTGACACCGACTGGC
>JBFINV010000033.1:0-12810 GCA_041611015.1 Acidimicrobiales bacterium
ACGCAGCACGCCGAGGTCGATGCGGGTGGCGTCGGAGAAGAGCAGGATCGCCAGGGTGACCTCGCCGACCAGCGCCACCCCCTCGACCTCGATCTCCAGGTCGACCACATCGACCACCTGAGGGCCCAGGATCAGCCCGGCGGCCACGAACAGCATCGGCGCGCTCACGATCGTGGGAGAGATCCGGCGCGATACCAGGGCGAATGCGACAACGACCCCCGCGATGATGGCGACCTCGCCGCTCATCGCTCGTCGCCGAGACGCGGCATCGGGCGGTACATCACGTCATGGTCGCAGACCGGGCGTCCCGGCCCCAGCTGGCCTAGCGTCCTGATCCATGGCCGGCCAGGACCGGGGGCGGAGAAGGGCGCGGGTGGGCTGCTCCGGATGGCACTACGGCGACTGGCGAGGGGTCGTGTACCCCGCGGAGCTGCCACCCCGGCAGTGGTTCTCGCACTACGCCACCCTGTTCGACACCGTCGAGCTGAACGCCACGTTCTACCGGCTGCCAGCCCCCGACATCGTCCGAGGCTGGCGGGACCAGGCGCCACCCGGCTTCCTCTACGCGGTCAAGCTCGGTAGCTACGCCAGCCATCGCAAGAAGCTGCGCGACCCCGAGCAGTGGCTGTCGAACCACCTGGATCGGGTCCGGCGCCTCGGCGACACCCTGGGGCCCACCCTGGTGCAGCTGCCGCCCCGCTGGCGCCGCAACGTCGAGCGGCTGAGCGGCTTCCTCGCCATGATTCCCCCGGCGCAGCGCTGGGCCGTGGAGATCCGTGATCCGTCCTGGCTGCACGACGACGTCTTGGCAACCCTGCGCCGCCACCGGGTGGCCCTGTGCCTGCACGACCTGGTGCCCGACCATCCCCTCGAGCTCACTGCGGGGTGGACCTACCTCCGGTTCCACGGTCCGGACGCGCTCCGGGACCGCTACCGCGGGGCGTACGGGCCGGACCGGCTGGGGCCCCTGGCCGAGCAGGCACGGGCCTGGCTGGCCGAGGGCGTCGACGTCTACGCCTACTTCAACAACGACTACGACGGCCATGCGGTGACCGACGCCACCTGGTTCCGGACAGCTCTCGAGAGCTAGTCAGACCAGCAACGGATCGGTGACCACCTCGACCAGGCTGGGACCGTCGTGGTCGAGGGCCTCCCGGAGGGCGCCGTCCAGGTCGTCGGCGTCGGTCACCTGGATCCCCTGGGCCCCGCACAGCCTCGCGAAGGCTGCGAAGTCCGGGTTGACCAGCCCCGTCTGCCACACGTCCAGCTCTGCGCCCCGCTGCTCCTTCGAGATCTTGCCCAGCTCCCCGTTGTTCATGAGCACGTGGGTGATGTTCATCTCGTACTTGACCGCGGTGGTGACCTCCATGGCGTACTGGCCGAACCCGCCGTCGCCCGAGACCGACACCACCGGGCGCCGGTGCCCGACCGCGGCCCAGGCCCCCATGGCGGCTGGGAACCCGAAGCCGATCGAGCCCAGGTAGCCCGACATCAGCACGTCCTGGTGGTCGACCTCGAAGTAACGGCCGAACGAGTAGGTGTTGTTGCCGACGTCGACGCACACCACCGCGTTCTTGGGCACCGTCCGGGTCATGGCGGCGAACAGGGCCGCGGCGCTCACGCCCTGGCCTCGGTCATCGCCGAGGCGGCGCTGCTTCTCGGCCCGCCAGATGTCCCAGCGGGCGGCCACCTCGGGCCGGTGGTCGATGCAGCGCCGGTCGTCGCCGATGCCCTCCCGGAGCTGGCGTGCGGTGACGCCGACGTGGCCCTGCAGCGGCAGGTCGACGGGGTGGAAGCGGCCCAGTGCCATCGGGTCGTAGTCCACCTGGATGATCGGCTTGTAGGTGGCGATGCCGGTGTGGTTCGAGAACGACGCTCCGAACACGATCACCACGTCGCTCTCGTTCATGAACCAACTGGCGATCGGGGTCCCGCTGCGGCCCAGGACCCCGCAACCCAGCTCGTGGTGATCCGAGATCAGCCCCTTGGCCTTGAACGTTGTGGCCACCGGGGCCCCGATGTGCTCGGCCAGGGCCCGGACCTCGTCCATGTCGGCGCGCGCCCCGGCGCCGACGATCACCATCGGGCGCTTCGACGCCGAGATGCGGGCCACTGCGTCTGCGAGCACCTCCGCCGGCGGCGCGATTTCGCGGGCCCCGGTCCGGCCCTCCGGGCCGGCGGACCTCGCGTCCGACGGGAGCACCTGCACCTCGTCCGGGAAGACCAGGTGGGCCACGTCCCGCTCGACCAGTGCGGCCTTGCAGGCCAGGCTGACGATCTCGGCATGGTCGGCGCCCGCCTGCACGGTCTGGCTGTAGGCGGCCACGTCGGCGAAGGCCGCTTCGAGGTCGAGGTCCTGGAAGGCGCCCCGGCCCTTGTCCTTGGAGGGGACCTGACCCGACAGCGCGAGCACCGGGGCCCGGTCCACCTTGGCGTCGTAGAGCCCGGTGAGCAGGTTGGTCGAGCCGGGGCCGGCGATCCCGAAGCAGGCGGCCAGACGCCCGGTGAGCTTCCCGTAGGCGGTGGCCGCGAAGGACGCGGCCCCTTCGTGGCGGATCCCGAAGTAGCGCAGGTCACCGCGTACCTCGGCCCGGCGCATGGCGTCGGCGAACCCCAGGTTGGAGTGACCCACCATGCCAAAGACGGTGTCGACGCCCCAGCGCACCATGGTCTCGACCATCACGTCGGACACCGTCCGAGGCTCGGCAGGCTCGGGCGGCAGGGCCACGTAGACGCCGTCGTCGCGCGCCTCGCACGCGAACGCCGGCGGCGCGTCGCTGAAGCCCGGCGGGGGCGAGCCGTTGCGGGGGCTGTAGTCGTAGCCGTGCCAGGGGCAGCGGAGCCAGCCCCGCTCGATGGACCCCTCGCCCAGCGGGCCGCCCTGGTGCGGGCAGTGGTTGTCCAGGGCGCCGTAGAGGCCCTGGTAGTGGGTCACGCAGAGGGTCTTCCTCCCGACGGTGACGCTGGTGACCCGACCCTCGCCGAGCTCGTCGGGTTCGAGGATCTTGTGCCAGTCGTGGTCCCCCTCGGGCACGTCGACGGGCTCGATGGACGGTGCTGCGTCGGTGGCCACGCCTGCTCCAGTCGTCGGGCGGAGACTGTCGTCCCGGACCTTACCGCTCGGGATCTTCGTGGATCTGCGCAGGTGTCGGCCGCCGTCGCACCGCTGCCGCGGCGAGGGGCTCGCCACCGGGGCACATGCCCGTCCGCTATGGTGGTATCCGGCTCGTGAGCGGAGTTCGGGGACGTCGCGCCGGGCGCAGCCGGGCGTGATGGTGACGAACCGCAAAGGCAGGCACCATGCGCCGCTCGATGATCTACGGGACGCTCGTGCTGTTCCTCCTGTTCATGATCACGGCCAGCCCCGGCGAGACCGGCGAGGACGGTCGTGACTTCGTGAGCTGGCTGTCGTCGGGCTGGGACGACACCCGAGAGTTCATGGGGTCGCTGATCGGTGACGAGCAGGCCGACACCAACGAGCTGGGCGAGGTGCCCATCCCGTCGGTCGCGCCGGCTCCGGGCTCCGAGGGGAGCGGGGACGTCGGCGGCGGGGAGGGTGAGGTCCCCGCAGTGGTCGAGTGAGCCGGGGCCCCCGGGTTGAACTGGCTGCTGATCCCCCTCCGTGACGAGGACGTCCTCGTCCGGGGCGAGCGCGTCCTGTACCGGGAGCGGCGCCACTGGGTTGCTTTGCTGCCCGAGCTGACCCAGCTCCTGGCGGTGGTGTTCCTCCACGCTGCGTTCTCGATGCGCAACACCACCGGCCTCGGTGCCGTCCTGTTGCTGGGAACGATCGTCTCCATCATCGTGCTCCGCCCCCTGGTGCAGCGGGAGCGATGGGAGACCTGGCAGCTGATCACCATCGTGCTCGTCGGCTACTGGGCCATCCGCAGTGGCCGTTCGATCAGCGGGCTGGCTGCGCTGTTGCTGGTGGCGATGGCGGTGCGCTTCGCAGTGCGGGCCCTGCGTTGGGCGGTCTACCAGCGCACCTACCTCACGGACCGGCGCCTCATGGAGGTCGACGGCTTCTTGGGAACCCGAATCAACTCGATGCCCCGCCAGATGGTGACCGACGTGACGCTGCGGCGCACTGCGCTGGGCGAGATCCTCGGCTATGGCAAGTTCCGGGTCGAGACCGCAGGGCAGGAACAGGCACTCACCCAACTGGACTACCTCGTGGAACCCGAGCTCTTCCACGACCTGGTGGTCAGCGGCCCCCAGTTCCACTGAGCCCGGAGCGCCGGTCGTCGTGGCCGGAGTGGCGACCGCCCCAGCCTTCGGCGACGAGGGCCAGCACCAGCGCCAGCGCCACCGAGAACGACGCGCTAACGATGGTCAGCGCCGGCCATCGGCTCAGAGCCCTGACCACGAGCACGGTGACGCCGAGCGACGCCGCGCAGAAGAGCAGCATGGACGCGAGCTCGGCCTTGAACGACGGCGCCTGATCGGCGACCTGGGCCCGTAGCGCCACGCCGGTCAGGATCGCGGTGGCCCCGACCAGCACCCCGAGGCCGAACCAGCCGCCCACCAGCCACCCGCCCATGGTCCAGGCCGCGTAGACGAAGATCAGCAGCGGGGCGTCGTAGAGCGGGTCCGGCTCGGGGCCACCTTGGTCCACCAGACCATGCTCGCGTCGCGCCTACGGGCCCGCCATGGGGCCAATCACCTGCGGTGGAGAACGCGCCAGGGGCGCTGGGCCCGATCTCGGCCACCCGCTGCGGCCACCGGTCGATACCTCGGGACGCGAGAGGCCGTCAGCCCGGGTCCGACTGCTGGAGCATCCGCGCCCAGATTCCTCCGAGGAGCCGGCGTTCGGAGTCGGTGAGATGACCGAGGTACATGCCGCGCACGGTCTCGTGATGGGCCCGAGCCACCCTCCGCAGGAGCGCCCGGCCCGCGGGTGTGATGTGGGCGCGCACGGCCCGCCCGTCGTCGGGGTCGGGACGGCGCTCGACGTGGCCGGCGGCCTCGAGAGCCTCGACGCGACGTGTCATCCGGCTGGGCGACAGCACCACCCGCTCCGCGAGCTCCGACATGCGGAGGCTCCGGCGATCGGGAGCCTCGGCCAGGGTGGCGAGCACGTCGTAGTCGAGGACGCTGAGGTCGTGCTCTGTCCGAAGGCGGGCGTCGATGGCGCGGATGAGGCGGGCATGCACGTTGAGCATCCCGTCCCACGCCGCGAGTTCTTCCTCGGAGAGCCTGTGTGGATCCATGCGTCTGGGTTGGCAACGGGGGTCGGAGAAACTGCTTGCATTAGTTGCGTGTAGCAAGTATCTTGCCAGGTATTGCTTGCGGAGCGCAAGTAATTTTCCTCGCAGGGGAGGGTCGACATGGCAGGGTGGACCGAGCAAGAGACGGCGAACGTCGAGACGATGCGTGGCTTCATGGACGAGGTGCTCAACGGCGGCGATGTCGCCAAGGCCGGCGACTACCTCAGCGAGGAGATGGTCGACCACAGCCTCCCGCCCGGAGTCCCGGGGACCATCGAGGGGTTCAGGGCCTGGTTCGCCGAGTTCACCGCAACCTTCCCGGACGCCGTCTGGTCGATGGAAGCCATCACCGCCGACGGCGACCGGGTGGCCCGGCACCAATCCTTCACCGCGACGCACGCACCGACGGGCAAGCGAGTCACGGCCGGCGAGACCGGAATCGCCCGCCTCGCAGGCGGCCGGGTGGTCGAGTACTGGGGCGTCTTCGACGACAAGGGCCTGGAGGTTCAGCTCCAGAACGATCCGGTCGTCAGCTGAGGGGCACCGCAGCGCCCGAGATCAGGTGTAGACCACCGCAGTGCCGGCGGCGAGGTCGTGCACGCCGCGGCGCTTGCCGAGGAGGAACATCGCCGCCGTGAACACCGCCCCCGGCGCGGCCAGGAGGAAGCGGACCAGCGCGCGAGAGAGCCCCGGGGCCCGGTCCCGGTCCCGGGCGTCCACGACGCGCAAGCCGAGCAGGATCCGCCCGATGCTGACGCCCCAGAACCCCACGAGCAGCACCTGGTTCACCAGGATGACCCCGATGATCGTGGCGACGAGGTCGGTGTGGGAGAGCCAGCTGTCCAAGGTGGTGTCCGGCACCTCGGCGCCCATGCCGTTGGCGATGCCCAACACGATTGCGACGGGAGCGCCGTAGTCGATCATCGCCGCCAGCAATCGGCTGATCGGCGGGGCCATGTTCCACTTGGCGGCGCTGTTGGGCTTGATGAAGCCCGCCTTCCTGCGGGCGTTCACGTCGCGCTTGGGTCCGGTGGTGAACGCCTCACCGTCCCAGTACCGCTGGGTCCCCGGCGGGTCCCCCGCAACGGGATACCAACCTGCAGGCAATCCCATGTCGGCGACCTTTCTGACGAGCTCGGCCTGCGCCGCGGACGACGCACTGTCCTGGCCTATCGGCACGGCGTTCTGGTACTTGAGGCGCCGCCGGGGTCTGGCAGCGCAGCGTCCGAGCGCGGTGTGGTGAACCGGGATCGGGTCGGGTGGCTCCTAGGCTGTGGCCCGTGGGACAGCCGCATCTCCCCCCGCCGCCGCTGCTCGATCCCGCCTGGTACCCCGACCCCACGGGCCGGTACGAGGCACGGTACTGGGACGGCCGGAAGTGGACCAGCCACATCTCCCACTACGGCGCCACCGGAGCCGATCCGCTACTGCGGGCCCGCTGGGACCGCCTCTGGGTCCGGGTGCTGCTTCGGCTGATCTTCTGGGGCGCAGTGATCGGCGCCGGGTTCTGGGCCTACCGGGAATACTGGCCCACCGACGACCGGGATCTCGAGGCCGACACCGGCCTGGCCACGGCGAGCGCGCTGCGCCTGACCGACCTGCCTGTCGGAACCTGGTCGCTGTCCACCACCCCCCTGGTGTCTCCGCTGAACCTGCCGGTGGACGACGAGGGACAGGTGGCCGTGGCCTCCTGCGAGGGTCTGGCAGACGTCGTCTCGGACGCGACCGACGAGCCCCGCCAGCCGGCGTCGTTCCAGGGCCCGAACGGGCTCACCACGATCGCCCATGCGACCACCGTTGCCGGCGGCACCGGCCTGGGTGAGGACTACCTCGCCGAGCTCAGGGCACCCGAGTCCGGGGCCTGCCTGGCGGTGCTGTGGGCCGACGCCCTCCGGGCCAGCGGCTCGGAGCTGACGCTGACGGCCACCCGGCCGATGTCCGACCCCGCGTTCGGCGACGAGGCCGTGTGGTGGCGCCTCGCAGGTGATGTCGAGAGCGGCGCCTTCGTGCTCCAGATGTTCGTCGACGTGGTCGTGGTCCGCGTCGACCGGGTGATCACCGAGTACGCCTTCAGCGGGACCATCGAGGCCGTTGGGGCCGACATCCAGCGCGATGTCATCCGACTCCAGGTGGCCCGCCTCCGCGAGCTGCTCGACGCCTTCGACGGTCCCGACGAGGACGAGGAAGAGGACGGCGGCGACGGAGACGAACTCGGCGAGGTTCCGGGACCGGTCATCGACACCGGCGAGCTCCCCGAGCCCGCGGGTTCCGGAGCCGACAGCCCCGACACGGGTGGCGGGGCCACCGACGGCGCAGCCACCGATGGCGGCTAGCGACCGGGATCCCACCTGGGGCGAGCGCCCCGACGAGCCGGCCGACGACGCCCGGGAGCCGTTCTTCTGGCTCTTCGTGCTCGTCGCCGTGGTACTCGGCGTGCTCGTCGTCTCCCGCGTCGACGATCCCGGCACGGATGCCACCTTTGCCGCAGGACCGCCAGCAGCGGCCGACCAGCCGCAGACCGCGGCGCCCCTGCCGACGGTGGCGCCGACCGTCGCACCCGAGACGGCGCCGGTTCTGGTGGAGGTCGCCTACAGCGCCACGGCCATCGAGGTGACGGGCACCGTCCCCGCCCAAGCGGTGGCCGACGCGGTGGTTGCAGCCTCCGCCGAGCTCGTCGGCGCCGAGGCCGTGATGGCCACGCTCACCGTCGACGGCTCCCTGACCCTTGCCGGTGGGCTGCTCGTCATCACCGGGGAGATCGCCGACGAGTCCGAGCGGGCGCCGGTGGTCGAGGCCTACGCCGACCTCGGGCTCGATGTGGACGACCGGCTGGTGCTCGCAGGCACCCAGGACACGATCGCCCAGGTCCTCGCGGCCGACCCGGACCTGAGTCAGCTCGCCGATTTCTTGTCCGCAGCAGGACTGTCGGGCGAGCTGGACGCTGCGTCCGAGGAGGGCCTCACCCTGTTCGCGCCCACCAACGAGGCGATCGCGAGCCTCGACCGGATCGCCCTCGACGAGCTCGGCGACGCCGAGGAGCTCGGCGGGCTGCTCCGCTACCACATCGTCGTCGGCGCCTTGACCACGACCGACATCGGCAATGTGACCGCGCTCACGTCCCAGCAGGGAGAATCGATCTCGGTCAGGACCGAGGGGGCGAGCCTGGTCGTCGGCGGAGCCACGGTCACCGGACCGAGCATCGAGGCCACCAACGGCATCGTGCACGTGGTCGACGCAGTGCTGCTGCCCGGGACCTTGCGAACCGAGGTGGCCCTCAACCAGCTGGTCACCCGGGAGCCGATCCTGTTCGCGCCCGGCAGCGCCGACCTGCTCGACGAGTCGCTCGCGACCCTCGACCGGGTGGCCGAGATCCTGCTCCGGAACCCGGCGGGCCGCGTCGAGGTCCAGGGCCACACCGACAGCGACGGTCCCGGCGAGGTCAACATGGAGCTCAGCCAGCGCCGAGCAGATGCCGTGGTCGCATACCTGGTCGATGCCGGCGTCCGACCCGGCCGGCTCACTGGCCGGGGCTACGGCGAGACCCAGCTGAAGGTCGACCCCGAGGAGACCGACGACGACAAGGCCGCCAACCGCCGCATCGAGTTCCGGCTCCGTTGATGCACCGATCCGTTCGTGGGTTGCCCGAGCGGCGTCCCGATGCCAGCAGGCCCGAGCGGCCCCGGCCTGGCGAGCCGGTAGGGTCGAGGGTCGTCCCCACCGACCCCGGCACGGGGTGGAGGAACGTGACGTGAAGTTCGCCATCGCAGGCGCCGGCTTCTCCGGCGCGGTCGTCGGCCGGGAGCTCGCCGAGCGCGGCCATCACATCACCATCCACGAGCAGCGCGACCACGTCGCCGGCAACTGCCACACCGAGCGAGACCCCCGCTCGGACGTGCTCGTCCACCGGTACGGCCCCCACATCTTCCACACCGACAACGAGCGGGTGTGGGAGTACGTGTGCCAATTCGCCGAGATGGTGCCATACAACCACCGGGTCCGGACCACGGTCCGGGGCCGGGTCTACCTGCTGCCGGTCAACCTGCTCACGATCAACCAGCTGTTCGGGACCGCGCTCGGACCCGACGAGGCTCGCGAGCTGATCCGGCAGAAGGCCGACCACAGCATCGACGAGCCCGCGAACTTCGAGGAGCAGGCCCTCAAGTTCGTGGGGCGGGAGCTGTACGAGGCCTTCTTCGAGGGCTACACCCGCAAGCAGTGGGGCCTGGACCCCACGTCGCTGCCAGCGTCGATCCTCAAGCGGCTGCCGGTGCGCTTCAACTACGACGACAGCTACTTCAACCACCCGCACCAGGCGTTGCCACGCCACGGGTACACCGAGATCGTCGAGCGGATCCTGGACCACGGCCACATCGACGTGAAGCTGTCGACGCCGCTCGACCCGGCCGGCGCGCTCACCGACTTCGACCACGTGATCTGGACCGGCCCCCTCGACGCCTGGTTCGGCCACCGGCTCGGTCGGCTGGGCTACCGGACCCTGGACTTCGAGCGCATCGACGCCGAGGGCGACTACCTGGGTTGTCCGGTGATGAACTTCGGCGACATCGACGTGCCCTACACCCGGATCAGCGAGCACAAGCACTTCGCCCCCTGGGAGGAGCACGACCTGACCGTGGCCTTCCGCGAGTACAGCCGCGCCTGTGAGCCCGACGACATCCCGTACTACCCGATCAGGCTGGTCGACGACCGGGCGCTGCTCGAGCAGTACCTCGAGCTGGCCCGGGCCGAGCAGGGGGTCAGCTTCGTCGGCCGCCTGGGCACCTACCGGTACCTCGACATGGACGTGACCATCGGGGAGGCGCTGGTGGCGGCCGATCAGATCCTGGCGGCCATCGCTGCCGGCGAGCCGATCGCGCCGTTCTTCGTCGACCCCACATGACGCCCCGAACCATCCTGCACATCGGCCAGCAGAAGACCGGTAGCACCTCGCTGCAGCAGGCCCTGGTGCACGACCGGCGACGGCTGTCAGGTGTCGGGGTGCTGTACCCGGACGCCGGCCACGCCCGGGGGCTGGGTGGCGAGCTGCGACCGAGCCACAACGGCCTGTTCTTCCTGCTGCAGGGCAACCAGGGCCGCCAGCTCTGGCAGTCCCTCGAGGAGGTGGCGGACGCGCTGCAGCGTCAGATCGACGAGGAGAATCCCCGAGTGCTGGTCATCAGCGCCGAGCACGCGTTCATGGCCGCCGACCAGCGCGCCGACGTGCTCGGTGGCCTGGACCAGATCCTCCCCGGGCCCAAGGAGGTGGTGGTCTACCTCCGGCGCCCCGACCGCTACCTGTCGAGCCATCACAAGCAACTGGTCCAGCTCGGATCCAGGCACCTGGCCCCGCTGCACGAGCCGGCCCGCCTCGACTGGCTGCGGACCACCTGCCAGCTCGATCACCGCCGGGCCCTCAGCGCCTACGCGGACCGATACGGGTCGATCCGGGTGTTCGACTACGAGCAGGCCGGCGACTCGGTCGACCACTTCTACCGGCACGTGCTCCAGCTCGACCCTCCGTCTCGCTCGGCGCGTGCCAACCCCAGCATCCCGTCGGTCCTCACCAACCTGGCGCTGGATCACGTGCTCCGGAACGGACGCATGCGGCCCCGCCAGATCAGCGCCCTGGTGGCCCACGGCGAGCGCGAGCCGGTCGACCTGCTCGGCCCGGCCAACCGCCAGCGGCTGCCCGGGCTGTATGCCGACCACAACGCCTACGTGGGCCGGCTCGTCGGCCGAACCGCGTTCTTCGAGGATCTGGAGGCCATGGCGGAGCCTCCCGTCGGAAGCATCCCGGTCGAGGAGGCCGACGAGCGCTACCGGCGCGTGTTCGCCGAGCTGGTCTCGGGCCCCAGCGTCGAGCGCCTGCGCAGCGACTGCCTCCTGCTGGAGGCCGCCGGGTACCCCGAGGCCGCGGCAGCGCTCTACTCCGTCCACCACGGCGACCTCGATCCGCAACAGCGACGGTGGTTCGAGGCCGACCTGGAGGCGGCCTCGGGCGGTCGGGCCACGGTGCGCGACGGGCGCTACGTGAGCCCGGCGCTGCGACCGTCAGCCCGGGCCGGGCGCGGCCTGCGTCGCACCGCGCGTGCTGCGGTGACGACGGCCCGGCGGGTCCGCCGCGGCCTGGCGGCACGGCGACCGGTCCACCGGTGAGACCCACCGTCTCGAGCGGGCGAACCTAGCATGACGGCGATGCGCGTGGTCGTGCACATCGGTCACTACAAGTGCGGCACCACCGCGCTCCAGCGGCGCCTGACCCGCAACCGCAGCGCGCTCGCGGACCAGGGCGTCGACTACCCCGACCTGGCCGCTTTCGGGGGCGGGTTCCGTGACCTGCCGAACCACTCGGCACTGGCGTTCGAGCTGCTCCGCAGCCGGGGTCTGCAGACGCCGCAGTGGTACGAGAACCGCCGGGCCCACCACAGCAACCCGGCTGATCTTGAGACCCTCTCGAACCGGCTGCGGGAGATGGTCACCGCAGCCGACGGCGACCGGGTGCTGATCCTCAGCTCCGAGGAGCTGATGCGCTTCGCCCAGGGGCGGCGGGCCGCCGGCCTGGTCGACGAGTTCTGTGACCTGCTCGGCGACGCCGACATCACCGCCTTCGCGCACCTGCGCCGCCCCGACGGGCAGCTGCCATCCTGGTACAACCAGATGATCAAGCTCGGGGCTTCCCCGGAGAATCTGTCGAGCGACATCGACCGGAGCCTGGGCACCTTGCAGGTCGACTACGCCGGAGCGCTTCGCCCCTGGGTCGAGCGGCTGGGCTCGGACCGGGTGGTGGCCAGACGCTACGAGTTCCGGCGCGGTGACATCACCGACGACTTCCTGGACGCGGTCGGCCTGGACGTGACGCTTCCAGCGGGGACCGAGCGATGGGAGAACGAGCGCTTGCCCGACGTCTTCATCGAGACCCTGCGGCGATGGAACCACGTGAAGGGCCCGCCGGAGCTCACCCAGCGTCTCAAGGACACGATGGTCGAGCTCGGTCGCAGCCCCGAGCTCGCCGAGGTCCGGGTGGACGTGCTCGACGAGAAGGCCCGGGCTCGTCTGCACGCTGCGTTCGTCGACGTCGACCGGGAGCTGACCGAGCTGCTGCAGCTGGACGAGAGCCTCTTCCCGGACATCGACGAGATCCTCGAGCGTCCCGCCGGGGCTCTCACCGATCTCGAGGCCCACGCCGAGTACGGCGGTCTGCTGCTCACCACCGCGTTCTCGGGCCGTCCGGTCGTGGCACCCGACTCGCCGCCGGTGCCGCGGCGAGTCGCCGAGCCGTCGCTGCGTACCCGTCTGGCCGGGATCGGCGCCACCCGGGTGCGGCGCGTCCGCCGGCTGCTGGGTCGGTAGGCTGCCCGCGTCCCCGACCCCGAGCCGACCCCGCCGATGCTGCTCCAGTCCCTCGATCTCGTTCCCGAACGCGAGGTCGTCCCCATCCACCTGTCCCGGCGCCGCCACCGGGCTCGGGCCCCGATCGCGCCCGACGGCGCCGGCGGGGTCCGGATCCCGGCGGACACCCAGCTCACCTTCGACCGGTACCTGAGCGCGTTCTACGAGAGCTGGTGGGCCGAGTACACCGGGCTGGCGTCCTACCGGCTGCGGCTGG
>JBFINV010000034.1:0-12788 GCA_041611015.1 Acidimicrobiales bacterium
CGATGTGGACTTCGGGGCCCTGCCACCCCTCGACTGACCTCGGTTCCCGTCCAGGCTGTTCAGGCTTCGACGTGGACTCGGGGCCCTGCCACCCCTCGACTGGCCAGGGTTTCCGTCGGGGCTTTCAAGCTCGGCGTGGACTTCGGGGCCCTGCCGCCTCTCGTCTGACCTCGGTTCCCGTCGGGGCTTTCAAGCTCGGCGTTCGGGCCCTGCAACCCCTCGACTCGCCAGCAGCCGCTCGTAGGTGGCCAACGTCAGGTCGATGATCGATTGCTGGTCGAACTCGCGGCCGGCCTTCTCCATCGCGGCCCGCCCCATCGCGGCCCGCCGCTCGGGATCGGACACCAGGCGCTCGATGGCGATGGCGAGCGAGTCGGGGTCCCGGGGCGGAACCAGCAGACCGGTGCGGCCGTCATCCACCACCTGACGACAGCCCCGGATGTCGGTGGCCACGATGGCGAGACCGGACGCCGCCGCCTCCATGGCGGCGCGAGGGAAGCCCTCCCGGTGCGAGGCCAGCACGAACAGGTCGAGAGCCCGGTAGAGGTGCTCCACGTCGTGGCGCTCACCCAAGAAGGTCACCCCGGCCTCCTCGGCCCGCGCGATCGCCTCGGGAGCCACGGCGTCGGCCTTGCCAGGCTCGTGGGGCCCGATCACCACCACCTTCGCTGTGGGCGTCCGGCGGCGCAGCACCTCGGCCGCGGCGAACAGCTCGTCGTACCCCTTCTCCCGGACCAGCCGGCCCACGGTGCCGACCACCACGTCGGCTGGGCCGAAGCCGAGCGCGCCGCGGACGGCCTCCTGCTCCGCAGGGGCCCGGGGACCGAAGCGGGCCAGGTCGATGCCGTTGCCGAGGAGCTGCACCCGGTCCTCGGGCACCCGGAGCCGGCGCAGGACCTCGACGTCTTCAGCGTTCTGGACCAGCTCGGCGTCCGAGCATGCAGCCGCCAAACGCTCGAGCGAGTAGACCGCAGCCCGCTTGAGCCGGCGGTCCCCGGGTTGTGCATACAGCCCGTGGACGGTGTTGACCACCACGGGGACCCGAGCAGCCCGGGCCGCCAGGCGCCCGTACACCCCGGGCTTGGGGTTGTGGGTGTGGACGATGGCGGGGGAGAGGTGGCGGAAGAGCCGGTGAACCTCGGCCGCGGCCCGGAGGTCGGCGGTGAGGGCCATGGACCGGGTGGCGTGTCGCAAGGGCCGGAACTGGACTCCTCGGGCCTCGATCGCGCTCACGTAGGGGCCGGGCGCCGACATCCCGACGACCTCGTACCCGGCGGCGACGAAGGCGCTGAGCTGGGGCCCGAGCAGCAGCTCGAGGCTGATGTCGGTGGTGGTCAGGTGCACCAGCCGGGGCCCGGCCACGGGCTCAGGTGGTGGCGCCGGCGTAGCGCCGCTGGTTGACGAGCTCCCTGACCCGGTCCTCGAGGCCCAGGCCGCCGTCGACCTTGTGGCGGAACCAGCGCATGCCGTCGCTGCGCTGGACGGGCGAGCGGGCCAAGCGGTGGGGGTCGGTCGCGCCGTACGGATTGGGGCGGGTGCCCGCGAGCGCGGCCGACACGAACCGCTGCCGGACCGACCGTTCGGCGTGCGGGGCCGGGGCCAGAGCCTTGGGGTACGCGAAGTGACGGGCCGGGACACCGAGGTTGGCCCCGATGAGGTCGATCGACCGGTCGAGCTCATCGTCGACGGCCGGGGGATCGAGCCGGTCGAGCAGGGCGTGGGAGTGGGTGTGCGAGCCGATGTCCAGCAGGCCGGTGCTCACCGCCTCCGCGAGCGCCCCCCAGCTCAGCGGTCGGTCCTCGGCCGACCAGAAGGGTTGCCCGGCATCGACGAACGCGGTGGCCACGTACAGCACGACCGGGATCCGGTGGCGGACCAGCACGGGCAGCGCGTCCTCGACCACGTCCGGGGTGCCGTCGTCGAAGGTCACCACGACGGGGTCGACCGCCGGTCGCTCCCCGGCGGCGAGCACGTCGAGGGCGTCGTCGAGGCCCGACACCCGACCGGATTCCGCGAGCTCGGCCATCTGGTCCTCGAACAGGGCCCGGTCCAGATCGACCTGGCTCCCCGAACCGGCCCCGACGCGGTGGTAGAGGAGCACGGTGACCCCGGCTGGCGGCTGGCGGATGCGATCTGCGGCTGCGGCTGCGGTCTTGAGGGCGGCTCGGACCGCGTTCATGGCATCGACTGGTGGCACCGGCGGCCACCGTATCGTGAGCACCGATGGCGAGCCCGGATATCACCATCCGCCGCGCTGGTGCCGACGACGTGCCGGCATTGGTCGAGGTCGCAGCGCTGGCTCTTGGCTGGGGCTCGGGCCAGCCCCACGAGGAGCTGTTCCGTTGGAAGCACCTGGAGAACCCGGCTGGACCCTCGCCGATCTGGGTGGCTGAGGCCGACGGTGAGGTCGCGGGGTTCCGGGCCATGATGCGCTGGGAGTTGCGATCCCCCGAGGGCGAGCGGGTGAGCGGGCTCAGGGCTGTGGACACCGCGACCCACCCCGGCCACCAGCGGCGTGGCGTGTTCTCCCGGCTGACGACCGCAGCCGTCGAGGAGCTGACCGCCGCCGGCGAGGGCATCGTCTTCAACACCCCCAACGAGCGCTCCCGGCCGGGCTACATGAAGCTGGGGTGGATCGAGGTGGGTCGGCTGCCGCTCGCAGTCCGGCCGGTGTCGGCCTCCGGTTGGGCTCGCATGCTCGGGGCCCGGACCGCGGCCGAGAAGTGGTCGACGCCGTGCGGAGCCGGCGATCCGGCACTCGACGTGCTCGCCGAGCGGGGCATCGAGGAGCTGCTGGCCTCGCTGCCGGCGCCGGCGGGCTTGGCGACCGCCCTCGACCTCGATCATCTCCAGTGGCGCTACGGGCTCGAGCCCCTCCTCTACCGGGCCCTGGTCCCCGGCAGCGTCCTCGAGGGCCTGGCGCTCTTCCGTCTCCGGCGACGGGGCGGCGCCACCGAGTGCGTCGTTGCCCTGGTTCTCGTCCCAGGGGGCGAGCGGGCCGCCGAACGGCGCCTCCTGGGCGCGCTGGCTCGCACCGTCGACGCCGACTACCTGCTCAGGCTGGGCCCGTCCGATCCGGTCGGCGGCTTCGTGCCCCTGGTGCGCCAGGGGCCCCGCCTCACCGCCCGGGCCCTGGCCACCCAGCCGCCGGCGTCGGTGGATCACTGGGCCCTCACGCTGGGCGACGTCGAGCTGTTCTGAGCACCCGCGCCGCGCGCCGGAGGTGGCCGCCAGTGCTCCAGCCCCGGGCGGCGAGGTACTCCGGAGACGGGGACACGATCGCACGCAGGTACCTGCCCTTGGCCCCCACGCCGGGTATCGTCGCCAGCGCAGCGAGCTGGCGGGTGTAGCTGCGTCCGGCCGAGGTGCTGGCCGCCAGCAGTCGCCGGTCCCGGTCTGTGACGGTGAGGGAGGCCGCCCACCGGCTCAGCTCGGTGGGGCCCAGCCCCAGGGTGGACCAGGCGCAGCCGACCGCGTGGTGGACCACCGCGGCCGCCCCCCACCGGCTGGTGAGGTCTGCGACCGCAGCCGGGTCGGGCCGCGTGACCAGGTCGAGCTGGGCGACGTCACGAAGCGACGCCAGCCGTGGGGGCACGTCGCCCAGCGCGGCGTTGTAGCAGGTCTGCAGGTAGGTGGCTGCGGGTCCGAGGGTCTGGAGGCGACGGCCACCGAGCTCGAACGCCACGGGGTCGTCCATCAACTCGGCGACCGGCACCCGGAGCCCGAACGGGCCTGCGGCCAGGGTCCGGTGCACGTCGATCTCCGCGCTGCCCACCCGCACCAGTACGTCCTTGCCGAACTCGGCGTCGAACCCGGGGCGGAGCTCGGGCAGCGGGTCGTCCCCGCCGAGGTGGTGCACCAGGGAGCGACGAGCCGGCCCGAGCTGGGCGGCCGGGACGACGATGTCGACATCGCCGAAGGTCCGCAGGGCCGGCTCCGGATACACGGTGTGGGCCAGGGCGGGCCCCTTGATGACTCGCAGCTCCACGCCGTCGCTCTCGAGATGATCGGCGACCCGCAGCAGCAGACGCTCCATGGCCAGCGCGTGGGCCTGCCATCTCTCCTCCCGCTGCGCCAGCTCCCGGTGCTGGGCGTCGGTCAGGGCGAGGTGACCGCTCGCCGCGGCGCTGGCGAGGTGGCCGACCAGGCGGTCCTTCTCCGCGGTCGCGACCAGTGTCCGCCAGGGGTCGGGTGCCAAGGGTTCTGCGGGCAGGACGTGCTCCGAGGCCAGCCCGTGGGCCGCAGCCGCAGCCAGGACCCGGTCCACGCTCACGAGCGGGCCCGCGGCGGTGAGAGCGCAGGGGCCTCGAAGCTGCGCACGTCGACCACCTCCGGCTCCTCGGGCGGGCTCACCACTCGGGGGCGGCGTCGGGCCCGGGCCGCGGCCGGCACCGCGATCAGGACGAACAGGAATGGCATCAACTGGGATCGCTGCCGGGCCAGGATCCCGAAGTTGGCGATGAAGGCGAACACGTAGCAGAACATGAACGTGAAGGCGGCGACGTAGGCCACGTAGGCGTTCTTGACCAGCGAGGCGGGCAGCCGGGCCAGCCTGCCGAAGGAGGCCACCAGCAGGATCAGCAACAGGGTTCCCTCCATGGCGGTGACCGCAGTGGCTGCGCTCGTGATCTCGAACGGGAAGGGCCGGAACAGAACGGTCACCAGGGCCCAGGGGTAGTCGAGCGGTGACTCGATGGCGGCCGGGGAGAAGTTGGAACCGCCCTGGGCCGTCTGGCGCAGGACCGCATCCAGGGAGTCGGTGAAGCCGCTGCCGCCGACGTCGTCGATGTTGAGGAACGTGGCCAGCTTGGGCGCCAACAGCGAGCCGATCACCAGCAAGAAGACCGAACCGCCGAGGCGGGTGGCGAAGGTGACCGAGGTGACCCCCTCGCCGGAGCGGAACAGCGACGCCATGACGAGCCCGACGCCGGTTGCCGCGACGACCACGATGGCGATGTGTGGCCGGGGCATGGTGGCCGCCAGGACGCCCGTCGCGAAGATCAGGAAGCCGCGCTGGCGGCGCGCGTAGATGGCTGCGGCACCCCAGCTGCTGAGGCCCAGGGCCAGCAGCATCCATGCCTCCTTCCCGATGGCGCTGGGCCAGAACAGCAGCGACGGCCAGAAGAAGACCAGGAGGGCGTACCGCTTGTGGTCGCCCCCGGGGAGCGCGGTGGTGAACGCCTTGTAGAAGCACCAGCATCCCAGCAGCGAGATCAGCCCGAAGACGAGGAAGCCCGTGAAGCGGTCCGAGCCCAACAGGGCGTACACCCCGGCCGTGAGCACCCGGATGAACCCAGTTCCCGGAATCGGTCGACCGGGATCGATGTCGAAGTCGAGACGTCGGAAGAACGGGGCGAAGGCCTCGCCGTAGAGGTGATAGGTGGTGCTGTCACCGGTGCCGTCGTAGAGGCTGTCGACCATCCAGAAGCGGAGATAGACGGCACAGAGCTTGGCGCCGACGGCCGCGAACAGGATGCCGGCGAGGTCGAAGCGGAGCTCGCTGCGCCGGGCGTGGGCGATGAGGGGGACGACGGCGAGGGCGACGAGGGGGCCGATCACCAGACCCCGGCCGGTGTCCTCGCCCCGGAGGTAGGCCAGCGAGAACAGGCCGATCGCAGTGATGGTGAGGGCGCCGCCGGCCAGCCACCAGCCGGATCGCTCCACCGAGACCGGCGCGCGGGCGGGAGTGCTCACCGCGCCGGTACCCCCTTCACGCAGGCCCCGGCGGCGACGTCGGTGGTGACCACCGCGCCCGCGCCCACCAGGGCGTCGTGGCCCACGCGGCAACCGGGTAGCACGATGGCGCCGGTGCCGAGGAACGCCCGGTCCCCGATGGTCACCTCGCCGTTGAGGTGCACTCCCGGCGAGAGGGTGGCGTGATCGCCGACGACGCAGTCGTGGGACACGACCGCGTTCACGTTGAGGTGGACGTGGCGCCCCAGGGTGACGTTGGTGGTGACCCGGGCCCCGGCCGCCAACAGGACGCCCGGGCCCAGACGGTTGTCGGCACCGAGGCTGGCGCGGGGATGGATGAGCGAGACCGCCTCGGCCCCCCAGGCCGTGAGCTGGTCGTCGAGGCCGGCTCGGGTCTCGCTGGCGCCGATGCCGAGGGCGTACGACGTGGGGTGGTCGGCGAGGCGTTCGATCGGCCCCAGCACCGCCGCGCCCCGGCGCTCGATCCGCTCGGGCGCTTCGGGCCCGTCGTCCACGAAGCCGAGGAAGGTCCAGGTGGGCTCGACGGCGTTGACCGCCTCGACGATGTCGAGGGTCTCGCGCCCGTGGCCGCCGGCGCCGACGATGACGAGCTCACGCATCGGCCGGCCGGGGCCCAGGGGTGGGGGCGCTCAGGGGGTCGTCGCTGGCATGGCCCTCGACGCCGTCGCCCGAGGCCACCGCGGCCGCGGTGCGAGCCAGGACGCGCAGGTCCAGCAGGAGCGACTGGCGGCGCACATAGTCGAGGTCGTGCTCGATGCGGGCGTCCCAGCCGAGGGCGTTGCGCCCGTTGACCTGGGCCAGGCCGGTCAGGCCGGGGCGCACCGCCAGCCGGCCTCGCTGGCGGGGCGTGTACCGCTCGACCTGGTAGGCCAGGGTCGGTCTGGGCCCCACGATGCTCATCTCCCCCCGGGCCACGTTGACGAGCTGGGGCAATTCGTCGAGCGAGGTGCGCCGCAGCAGGCTCCCCACCCGGGTGATGGTGCTGGTGTCGGGGATGATCGGGTTGTCGCCGTCGACCATGGTGCGGAACTTCCAGACCACGAACGGTTCACCGTCGCGGCCGACGCGCTCCTGGCGGAAGACCACCGGGCCGGGGCTGTCGAGGCGCACCGCCAGGGCGCAGAGCCCGCCCACCAGCGCCGCCGGCGCGGCGACGAGACCCAACACCGCGAGGTCGAAGAGCCGCTTGCCCCGATAGGGACCCTGGGCGGGCTCGGTCAGCGGGAGCGGAACCACTCGATGGTCCGTTCGAGGCCGGTGCGGAACGGCACGGGTTCGGTGCCCGGGAACAGGCCCGTGAGGCGGTCGCTGGCTGCGCGGCTGTGGCGAACGTCGCCGGGCCGGGGCTCGGCGTGGTGCACCTCGAGATCGGCCTCCAGCAGCTCCTCCAGCACGGCGATCACCTCGAGGAGGTCGAGGGGCTGGCCGAAGGCGAGGTTCACCGGCTCGGGGTCGCTCACCTTGTCGATGACGGCGCCGGTGATGATCTGGCACACGGTGTCGACGTAGGTGAAGTCCCGGGTTTGGCGACCGTCGCCGTATACGGTGAGCGGCGATCCCGACAACGCCGCGTGCACGAAGCGAGGTATGACCGCGGCGTAGGCGTGGTCGGCCGGCTGCCGGGGCCCGAACACGTTGAAGAACCGAAGAGCGAGCACCGGGAGGGACAGCGCGTGCTGGTAGGAGAGGGCGTACCACTCCGTGGCGAGCTTGCTGGCGGCGTACGGGCTCATGGGCCTGGTGGGCAGGTCCTCGGTCTTGGGCTGGGTGGCGGTGGCCCCGTACACCGACGACGAGGAGGCCACGATGGTGTGCACGTCGCCGGCCCTGCGGGCGGCCTCGAGGACCCCGACGGTGCCGGTGGCGTTCACCGTGTGGGTGCCCACCGGGTCGGCGATCGATCGGGGGACCGATCCTCGAGCGGCCAGGTGCACGATGCAGCCCGCGCCCCCGAAGCAGTGGTCGACGACGTCGGTGTCGGCGATGTCGGCCTCCACCAGGTCCACGTCGACGCCCTCGAGGTTCTCTCGGCGGCCCGTCGAGAGATCGTCGATCACCACCACCTGGCCCACGCCCGGGCTGGCTCGCAGGTGCCGGCACAGATTCGACCCGATGAAGCCGGCGCCACCGGTCACGACCACCTTCATGGGAGCTGTCCCTTCATCCACACGAGCGTAGTGACCTCCTATCGGCAGATCGGGGAGCCACGATGAGCCTCCGGCGCATCCATCTCTCGCCACCAGACGTCACGAAAACCGAGCGTGACCTGCTCATGGACGCGTTCGACTCCAATTGGATCTCTCCGGTCGGCCCCGACCTGGACGCCTTCGAGGACGAGCTCGGCGAACGCTGTGCCCGGGCCCAGGTGGCCGCGCTCGCCAGCGGCACCGCGGCGCTCCACCTGGCCCTGGGTCTGGTGGGTGTCGGACCGGGAGACGACGTGCTGGTTCCGTCCTTCACGTTCGTCGCCACGGCCAACGCGGTCTGCTACCTGGGGGCCCGACCGTGCTTCGTCGACAGCGAGCCCCGATCGTGGAGCATCGACCCCGACCTGCTGGCGGACGAGCTCGAGCGGCGGGCGGCGGGAGGCCGACTCCCGGCGGCGGTGGTTCCGGTCGACCTGTACGGCCAGTGCGCGGACTACGACCGCCTGGTCCCCGTCTGTGCCGGCTACGAGGTGCCCCTGGTGGCCGACGCGGCCGAGGCTCTCGGCGCCAGCTGGGGAGGTCGGCCCGCGGGGTCGTTCGGGGTGCTGGCGGCGCTGTCCTTCAACGGCAACAAGATCCTGACCACCGGTGGGGGCGGGGCCCTGGTCGGCGACGACGAGGCCCTGGTCCGCCGGGCCCGGCATCTGGCCACCCAGGCCCGGGAGCCGGCCCCGCACTACGAGCACGTGGAGGTGGGGTACAACTACCGGCTCTCGAACCTGCTGGCGGCGGTGGGGCGGGGCCAGCTGCGGCGGCTCGACGAGATGATGCACCGCAGGGCCCAGATCCACGGCACCTATCGGGAGGCCCTGGCGGGCCATCCGGGCATCGGCTTCCAGCCGGTGCCCGACCGCAGCGTCCCCAACCGCTGGCTGACGGTGATCACGGTCGATCCAGCCTCTGCCGGCACCGATCGGGAGGGGCTGCGGCTGGCGCTGGAGGCCGCCGACATCGAGGCTCGCCCGGCCTGGAAACCCATGCACCTCCAGCCGGTGTTCGCCGACGCGCCGATGCTGGGGGGTCCGGTCTGCGAGGCGGTCTTCGCCGACGGTCTGTGCCTGCCGTCGGGATCGTCCATGACCGACGCCGACGTGGGCCGGGTGCTGGACGTGCTGTCGGCGACGCTGCCCTGAGCCCGGTCGTGGCCGTCGAGGTGCTCCACCTCATCAAGGGGCTCGGCCCGGGTGGTGCCGAGCGGCTGCTGGTCAACCAGGCCCGGGCGCTCGCAGGGGACGACGGGGACCTCCGCATCCAGGTGGCCTACCTGCTGCCCGGCAAGGACCAGCTGGTCCCCGAGCTCGAGGCTGCGGGGTGGGAGACGACGTGTCTGGGTTCGGGCCGGGTCTGGGACCTGCGATGGGCCTGGCGCTTCCGCCGCCAGGTGCGCGGCGGAGCCATCGACGTGGTGCACGGGCACTCGCCCCTGGTGTCCTCGGTGGCCCGGCTGGTGCTGGCCACGGTGCCCCCGGGCCGGCGGCCGGCGTCGATGTACACCGAGCACAACGAGTGGGGGCGGCACCGGCGCCTCACCCGCCTCCTCAACCGGATCACCATCGGCCGTGAGGACCGGGTGCTCGCGGTGTCGAGCGGCGTCCGGGAGTCGATGCCCGCCGGCCTCGACGTGGAGGTGCTGCGCCACGGGATCGACGTGGCCGCGGTGGCTGCCCACGCCGCCGATCGGGACGCGGTCCGGGCCGAGCTCGGGCTCGAGGCCGACCACGTGGTCGTCGGGATCGTCGCCAACGTCAGGCGCGAGAAGCGCTACGACGTGCTCCTCGACGCCGCCGCCCGGGTGGTCGCGCGGAACGACCGGGTGCGCTTCGTCGCGGTCGGCCAGGGCCCGCTCGAGGACGAGGTGGCCGACCAGCACCGGCGCCTCGAGCTCGGGGACCGGTTCCAGCTCCTGGGCTACCGGACCGACGCCACCCGGGTGATGAGCGGCTTCGACCTCTTCACCCTCACCTCCGACCACGAGGGCCTGCCCGTGGCGCTGATGGAGGCCATCGCTCTCGGGCTGCCCGTGGTGGCCACCCACGTGGGCGGGATCGCCGAGGCCCTGGAGGGGAGCGATGCGATCCTGGTCGAGCCCGGCGACGTGGATGCGCTCGCGGCGGCGTACCTGGCCACAGCCACCGGAGCGACCCAGCAGCGACTGGCCGACCCGTCCCGGTTCGATGCCGCCGCCGCTGCGGCCGCGTTGGTGGACCGGTACCGCGAGCTGGCCGCTCAGCTGGTGAGGGCTCGGCGGTAGAAGTCGCGAGCTGGCCGCCCGGCTGGTGAGGGCTCGGCGGTAGAAGCCGCCGGCGCGTTCGCGCGAGCTGGCCGCTCAGCTGGTGAGGGCTCGGCGGTAGAAGCCGCCGGCGCGTTCGCGCGAGCTGGCCGCTCAGCTGGTGAGGGCTCGGCGGTAGAAGTCGCTGGTGACCCGGGCGTGGGCGTGGTCGGCCCAGGTCTCGACCCTGCCGTCCACCAGCACGAGCACCTTGGAGCAGTGGTCGACCGTGCTCAGGCGGTGAGCGATGACCACGACCACGATGTCCGCAGGCAGCCGGCGCAAGGTGTCGACGACGACGGTCTCGGAGTCGGCATCGAGAGCGCTGGTCGGCTCGTCGAGAACGAGGAAACTGGGGCGTCCCGCCAGGGCTCGGGCGATTCCGATGCGTTGGATCTGGCCGCCGGACAACACCCGCTCCGAGGGACCCAGCAGCGTGTCGTAGCCGGCCGGGAGGGCGTCGATGGTCCGGTCCAGCCCGGCGAGGCGGGCGGCCTCGCGCACCTCCCGGTCATCGACGTGGGGGCGGTGGAACCCGATGTTGTCGCGCACGGTGCCGTGGATGAGGACGGGTTGCTGGGGGACGTAGGCGACCTGGCGGGACCAGCTGGCCCGCGAGTAGGAGTCGGCCGGGAGCGCGTTCACCAGGACCGCTCCCGCGGTGGGCCGCAGGTAGCGGATGAGCAGCTGGGCCAGCGTCGACTTGCCGGCGCCCGAGGGCCCGATCAGGGCCACGCTGTCGCCGGCGCCGAAGGAGAGCGTGACGTGAGCCAGCGCCGGGCCGTCGTCGCCGTAGGCGTAGCCGACGTTGCTCACCTCGACGAGGGTGACCCGCTCGAGCACCGAACGGCCCTCGCTGGGAACGCCCCGCCGCCATGCCGCCAGCGCAGCGTCCATCTCGTCCAGCGCGGGGATGGCTGCCACCAGCCGCTGGTGGGTGGACTGGACCGACTGCCCGTAGGAGAGCGTGCGAAGCAACAACAGGGCCACCACGCCGAACTCCCGGAGCTCGATGCCCGTGGCCGTGATCGCCAGGCCCACCGCGGCGGCAGCGAGGAGGAGGCCGAAGCCCTGGTAGAGAACCGGTGACACCGCAACCAGGGTCTGGCTGCGGCGCCGAGCCCTGGCGTAGTCCTCGGCGGCGGCCCCGGCGACCTCGCGGAAGTGGCCCTCGACGTCGAAGAGCCGAGCGTCACTAGCGGTGGCGGCGAGCTCCGCCACTTGGTCCGAGCTCGACAAGCCGGCTGCGGCCGTGGCTGCGGCAGCGGACCGGACCCGGCGGGTGAGCGGGCGCAACAGGAGCACCAGGAAGACGCTGACCGAGGCCATGACCAGCGCCGAGGCCGGGTCGACCAGGAGAGCGGCGATCACGAGCATCAGCGCGCTGAGCGCAGCCCGCAGCCCGGCCGCCAGGTTGACGAGGCCGTTGCCCGCCTGGTCCACGAAGCGGGTGGTGAGGTCCACCAGGCGGCTGTCCCTGGACGTCTGCTGCACCGTCGGCGCGGCGCCCGAGTAGGCGTCGGTGAGCTGTTCTCGGGCCCGGGTCTCCCAGCTGGTCTGGGCCTGTGCCTGGACTGCGGCGGCCGCGCTGCGGGCGCCGATGAAGACCAGCGCCCCTCCCACGGCGGCGAGGACCGCGCCGAGCTCCCCGATCCTGAGGCCCCACAGCTCGATGTCGGTGCCGGGGGCGTCGAGGTTCTGCGCCAGGGTCACGAGCAGCACGAGCACGCCGGCCTCGGCGATGGTCGACACCATGCCCAGCCCGGCCACCGCGACCAGGGCCCGCCATGCCGACGTGTAGGTCTCGCGGGCGCGTCGCAGGGCTCCGGTCATCGGGGCCCCATGGGTCGGGCGAACACGTCGGCGCCCGGCCCGATGTCGTCGAGCGGGCGCAGCCGACCGTGCCGGTCCGGGCGGCACAGCTCGTAGCCGGTGCTCGCCAGCAGCTCGGCCAGCGGCTCTCGGGTCTCGCCGAAGTTGCGCTCGCTCTGCATGTTCCACTCCAGCTGGAGCAGGTCGATGCGGCGATCGGCGAGCGCCCGGCTGGCGCCGTCCACCACCAGTCGTTCGGCCCCCTCCACATCGATCTTCACGCCGTGAGCCCGCCGGTCGCCCAGCACCGCATCCAGGGTGGTGACGTCGACCGGTTCGGCGCCGGTGGCGCCGGCGGCACTCAGGTGGGCCCGGGAGGCATCGGGCCCCGCCATCGCCGCCACCCCGGCCTCGGCCCCCAGGGCCATGTCGAGCACGTGGGCCCGGTAGTCGTTCAGGGCCAGGTTCGTCAGCAGCTGCTCCCGGCTGCGGTCCAGGGGCTCGATGGCGATCACCTCGCAGCCCAGCTCGGCGGCCATGATCGTGTAGAGGCCCACGCTGGCGCCCACGTCCACGAAGAGGTCTCGCGGCCCGAGCCGGGCCCGCCAGACCGACATCTCGGCGTGGTCGGGGGTACGGGCGTAGGCGGCCCGGCGCGACGGCCCGTCGTCGAGCTGGGCCACGAACCGGCTCCGCCGCCCGTAGGGCACCACCGTCGGCCGGCCGAGCACCCGGGCCCGGGCCTGGAAGCCGGTGGCCCGGGCCAGCGCCGCGAGCCGGGCTCC
>JBFINV010000035.1:0-12689 GCA_041611015.1 Acidimicrobiales bacterium
CCGGTGGCGTCGGGGAACACCCCGGCCTGGAACAGCGCCAGGTCCCCGAGGCGACGCAGCAACACGATGCGGTCCCGGGGCTCGGCCGCCTCGAGCCAGCGGACCAGGTCGTCGAGGTCCAGGTGGTCGGCCGGCACCGGCGCGGCCTCGGGAACCGCGAAGCCGGCGAGCAACCGGGCCACGAACACCAGTCGGTCCTCGGCATTGGCGAACTCCCGCAGCGGGGCCACGTCGAACACCGGCAGGCGGCTGCTGGGACCGGTCCACTCGGCCACCCAGTCCGATGCCGCCAGCTCGTCGGCGGCCCGGTGGGCCACCACTGCGAAGAACAGCAGCGGCGACACGTCGGCGGGGCCCACACCGGCGCCGTAGAGAACCGCGTCGACCACCGCTGGGTGCCGGAGCATGTCGTTCAGGAACCAGGGCCGCCGCTGGAGCTCGGCGAGGAGGACCTCGGTGCTGGTGCCCATGACCTCGGCGAGCGCCGCGAGATCACGATCCGCGAGCTCGAGCCGTGGGCGGGTCATGAGCACCTCCTCTCAGGTGGGTCCATGATCGACCAGAATGCCCACGTTGTGAGGTCAGGGGGTAATTCTGCCTCCGCCACCCCATGCAACCTCTCGCTCGCCCGCCCGGTGCCAACGCTCAGAGAAAGGCCGAGCGGATCGCGGCGACGATGTCGCCGGGAGCGTCCTCCTGGATGTAGTGGCCGGCGTCGGGCAGCTCGACCAGGGTGGCCCCGGGGAACTGGTCCCGCCAGCGAGCGATGACGTCCTCGCGGCCCAAAGCCGGGTCCTTGCGTCCGAACACCAGCACCACCGGCTTGGCGCCGAGCGTCTTGTCGACCCGCTCCTCCAGCTCCCGGAGCCAGTCGTGGGAATCGAGGATCTCCTTGGGGAACACTGCGATCCCCTCCCGGGACTCGGGGGTGGGGACGACGTCGGTGTAGTGCGCGAACTCCTTGTCGCTGAGCTTGGCCTGCAGGGTCTGCTTCATGAGGACCTTGACGAAGAAGTTCCGCTGCTTGATGAGGTACTGCATCGGGGGGCTTCCGAGCGTCTTGCTGAACACGGTGCTCATCCGGTCCTCGGAGGGCCAGAACCAGGTGTTGCCCATGACCAGCCCGTGGACCCGGTCGGGCCCCCTGGAGGCCACATCCATGCCGATGGGCCCACCCCAGTCCTGGCCCATGACGACCATCTCGTCGAGCTCGAGATGATCGACCAGCTCCGCGATCACCCGGGCGTGCTCGGCCGGGGTGTAGCCGTACTCCTCGGGGTGGACCGACAAGCCGAAGCCCGGGTAGTCCGGGGCGATGCAGCGGAACTGCTCCCGCAGCTCCTTCACGATCTCGCGATACAGGAAGCTCCAGTCGGGGTTGCCGTGGAGCAGCAGCAACGGCTGCCCCCCGCCATCGGGTCCCTCGTCGATGTAGTGCACGGGACCCACCGAGCTGTGGAACCAGCGCGAGGTGAACGGGTAGAGGGTCGGATCGGGGGTGAAGTCGACGACACCGTCGGGTCGGTCCATGGTGCTGTCCTCTCTTCTCGGGCGATTGGTCCCGACCCTATGCCCAGCGGGGCCCCGATGGAAGCGGCGCCGGGAAGCGCTCAGGGCTGGGAGCCCACCGGCACCAGGTCGGGCACCAGGTCGAAGTGGTGGGCGTCGTGAACGGCGACCGAGAAGTCGAGCCGGCCCCCGATACCGACCAGCGAGAAGTACAGGGGACGACGGTCGAGCACCACCTTGGCGATCCGGAGCGCATCGTCGTCGCTGTGGTCGGCGTCGTGGTCCACCCCACCGACCCCGTAGCGATCGAGGTGGCGGGACAGCTCGTACACCTCGGTGAATGTCTCGCTGGCCTCGAGATGCCACAACAGGTCCTCACCTCGTCGCACTGCGATGCCCATCCCGTCGGCGTCGTAGGACAGCACCAGCCCGGTGTCGGCCGCGAGCGACAGCACCCGGAGGTACTCGGCCACTTGCACGTAGGCGCGCCAGATCGGCACCGGGTGCTCGCGGTCGTCGTCACGCCCGAACCAGTCGTGGGGGCCGGTGCTCGGGAGCCGATACCGGTAGCCGTCAACAGTGGTGACCACCCCGGCGTCGATGCCCCGTCCCACCTCGGTGCGGAGACCCGGGGGCAGGCGCACGTGGGCGTCCTCGAACCACTCGAGCGGCGGCGGCGGGTACCCCCAGGCCCTGGCGGCCGCGTAGGACCACTGCCGGAAGTGCTCGTCGAACACCGAGAGATCACTCATGCGGGCCCGCTCCTCCGATGGCTGGCGCCGGTGGCGACGCAATCTAGGTGATGGAGGCGCAGCGGACGAGCGCCCCAGCGCCACGGGACCGCCGGCCACTAGCTTTGCGCCATGTCCGACGTCTTCCACCTGGCCCTGACCCGGGACATGGTGCAGGGCGCCACGGTGGCGCTCGCACCCGGCGACCCCGGCCGGGTCGAACGAATCGCGTCGCTGCTCGACGAGCCCCGCTTCCTGGCGTCGAATCGGGAGTTCACGACCTGGATCGGCACCATCGACTCGGTGCCGGTGGTGGTCTGCTCCACCGGGGTGGGCGGACCGTCGGTCTCCATCGCAGTGGAGGAACTGGCGCAGCTGGGGTTGCGGACGTTCGTGCGGGTGGGGACCACCGGGGCCATCCAGCCCGACGTCGAGATCGGCGACATCATCATCACCAACGGCGCGGTCCGCCTCGACGGTGCCAGCACGCACTTCGCCCCCATCGAGTACCCCGCCGTGGCCGACTTCGAGTGCACCACCGCCCTGGTGGAGGCGGCCCGTGGGATCGGGGTGGAGCCGCTGGTGGGCATCACGGCCTCGGCCGACACCTTCTACCCGGGCCAGGAGCGGTACGACACCGTGTCCGGGCGGATCACGCGGGCGTTCCGGGGCAGCCTGGCCGAGTGGCAGCAGCTGGGCGTGCTCAACTACGAGATGGAGAGCGCCACCCTGTTCACGATGTGCCAGACCCAGGGCTGGCGCGGCGGTTGCGTCGGCGGGGTGATCGTCAACCGGCACGACGCCGAGACCCCCGACGAGGAACGGGCTCGCGAGGTCGAGGCCACCACCGTCCGGGTCGCGGTGGACGCTGCGGCCCGCCTGATCCGATGAGCCCGTCCAGCGAGGAGGCCCAGCCCATGTCCGAGCCGATCCCGCCCGAGCCCGGCGAAGCCCTCGGAGCCGCACGCGAAGCCCGCAACATGCTCAAGGCTGCGGTCTCGGCTGCCGAGGTGGCCGCGGCGAGCGCCGCAGCCGACCCGAACTGGCGCGACAGTCTCGGACGCGAGCTGATGGGGCTGCGCGATGCCTTCGACGACCACGTCGAGGAGGTCGAGGGCGAGGACGGGCTGCTCAATCAGCTGATCGAGGACGCGCCCCAGCTGGCGAACCAGGTCAACGCCCTCGAGGCCGAGCATTCAGACCTGAGCCGACGCATCGAGCACCTGCTGGGTCTGGTCCGGGGCCAGGCCGAGCCCGCCGAGATCCGCGACGAGGTGCTGGACACGTTGCTCGCCATCGCTCGCCATCGCCAGCGCGGCGCCGACCTCGTCTACCAGGCCTACACCATCGACATCGGCACCAGCGACTGACCCGGTCGCGCCGTGCGGGTCCGGGAGGCACCTCTTCCCACGCGCCGGCCCGCCGGGGCATAGTTGGGCATGGACGGCAAGCGCGCAACCCATCAGGAAGTCATCGACGCCACCGCCGATCACGAGGCTGCCATGCGGCCCCAGTCGGTACCCATCAACATGTACGAGGCCTCCGAGGCCCTGGTCGTGGTGGCTCCACTGCCCGCGGTGACCCCCGACGACGTCACCGTCGAGCTCCGTCCGGGTGTGCTGCGCTTCTGGGCGCCCCTCCGCAGCGCCGGCCCCAGGGAATATCTGATCCAGGAATGGGATTACGGCGGCTACGAGCGCAGCATCGAGCTGCCCGAGGGTTTCGGCGGCGGCGTCGAAGCCTCCCTGCAGAACGGCCAGCTGGTGGTCCGGGTGCTGCGCGGCGACGCCCGTGATCCCGTCGACACCAAGCCAATCCAGGCCGGCTGAGGGCGCGCGAAAAAGGCACGGATTCCGTGCCATCATCCTGCGCAGTCTGTTCCAGCCCGCGCCCGGTCTTCGAAGGCGGAGAGATCATGCGTCGGATCCTTGCCCTGGTCCTGACCCTCGCGCTTGCGGCCGCCGGCTGCGGCGGCGACAGCGACGATGCGGTCACCATCGAACCCCCGTCGGACGGCGGTGCGGAGGCCCCGGCCGATGACGGCGGTGCCGAGCCCTCGCCCACCACGGCAGAGCCCGAACCCGAGCCCGAACCCGAGGAGTTCGACATCTCGACCGTCGAGCAGTCGGTGGTCAAGATCCTCGCCCAGGGCAGCTTCATCGACCCGGAGGTGGGCGAGCAGGTGAACGCCGCCGGGATCGGCACCGGGTTCATCATCTCCGAGGACGGCCTGGCCGTCACCAACAACCACGTGGTGACCGGGGCCGCCCTGCTGCAGGTCTTCCTGCCGGGCCAGCCCGACCCGGTCAACGCCCGGTTGCTGGGGGTGTCGGAGTGCTCGGACCTGGCCGTGATCGACATCGAGGGCGAGGGCTTCACCCCGCTGTCGTTCCGCGAGGGCGAGGTGAGCACCGGCCTGGACGTGTTCGCGGCCGGGTACCCGCTGACCGACGCCCGCAGCATCGAGGAGATCGACTACACCCTCACCCGGGGCATCATCAGCTCCACGGCCGCCAGCGGCGAGACCAACTGGGCGTCTGTGGACTCGGTCTACGAGCACGATGCCCGCATCCGGGGCGGTAACTCGGGTGGCCCCCTGGTGGACGAGAACGGTCGGGTGGTGGCGGTCAACTACGCGGGCGCGGACCAGACCGACCAGAACTACGCCATCGGCGCCGATCGAGCGGGGCCGATCATCGAGACCTTGCGCTCGGGGAGCGACGTGGACTCCATCGGGATCAACGGCCAGGCCATCCTCGACGAGGAGGCCGGGCTCACAGGGATCTGGGTTGCGAGCGTGGCCAGCGGCAGCCCGGCCAGCAACGCCGGGATCGAGGCCGGCGACATCCTCACCCGTCTCGAGGGGCTGGTCCTGGCGACCGACGGGACCATGGCCGACTACTGCGACATCCTGCGCACCCAGGGTGCCGACGCCACCATGGCCGTGGAGGTGCTCCGCTTCGCGACCGAAGAGGTCCTCGAGGGCGAGATCAACGGGGCTCCGCTCGAGCAGTCGTTCTGCTTCGCCTGTGAGTTCGACGAGGAGGTCGCGCCCGACGACGCTGGGACCCCGGCGGCCGACACCTACCAGGAGTACGTCACCGTCACCGACGACAGCGGCCAGATCAGCGTGAGCGTCCCGGCGGAGTGGTCCGACACCGACGGGCGGCCCAACGAGGAGTTCGGGCCGAGCATCTTCGCGTCACCCGACCTGGAGAGCTTCCTCGGGACCTGGGAGACGCCGGGCATCATCCTGGAGGCCACCAACGAGATCGGTGCCGGGAGCATCCCGACGGTGCTCGAGCAGATCGACCTGAGCGACAGCTGCACCGACGAGGGCACCGAGCCCTACGAGGACCCGCTGTACACCGGGTCGATCCAGCTGTGGACCGACTGCGGCGAGGTGGGCACGGTATCCATCGTGGCCGTGGTGAGCTCCGAGCCGGGCGACCTGCTGATCCGGCTGCTGATCCAGGCGGTCGAGGTCCGGGATCTCGACGCCGCCGACCAGGCGCTCAACACCTTCGTGGCCACGCTCGGCTGAGCTGTACCGGGCCGGTGGGTCAGGACGCGCGGCGGACGACCCGGTCGTTGGCCTCGCCCTCGACCTCCACGATCCCGCGGGCCTCGGCGGCGCGCACGAAGCTGATGAAGTTCCGGTAGCCGAGGTTCCGCTCGGAGAACGACGGGTCGAGCTTGCGCATGGCGGTCTTGAGCCCGGTCAGGGCGGTGGGCCCGTCGGCCAGGACCTCGCCGAGCAGCTTGTCTGCCTGGCTCTGCGCGGTGGCCCCTGCCAGGGAGACCTCCGGGTCCCCGGAGCCGTCGAGGGACACCAGCCCCTCCTTCTGGAGGCTCTCGAGCAGGGCCCGGAACCCCCTGAAACCCAGCTCGGACTCACTGAAGGTGGGGTCCTTGCGGAGCACGGCCCGCTTGAGGGTCGAGGCTCGCACGGTTCCCGACGACGACTCCAGACCTGCCAGGGTGCTCAGCACGATGGCCGTCCCCGAGCTGGCGGACTCCTCGTCATCGCCGCCGGTCTCGTCCTCGCCGCCGACCAGGTTGTCGTAGAAGACGAACTCGTCGCAGGCCGGCGGCAGCAGCTTGGACGTGGAGTCCCTGACCCCGACCCCGATGACGGTGCGGTCGAGCTCACGGAGCTTGTGGACCAGGGGGCTCAGGTCGCTGTCGCCGGTGCAGACCACGAACGTGCCGAGGTAGTCGCGGTCGAGCGCCAGCTCCACCGCGTCGACCGCCAGCTTGATGTCGGCTGCGTTCTTGCGGCTGCCGCCCATCCGTTGGGGGATGTCGATGAGCTCGACGTGGTGCCGGGTGAGCATGCGGCGATCGCTGTCGAAGTAGGACCAGTCGGCGTAGGCGCGGCGGGTGATGACCCGACCCCGCTCGGCAAGAGCGTCGGCGACCACCCCGAAGTCGAAGGGGCTCCCCAGATGGTCCCGGGAGCCGATCGCCAGGTTCTCGTAGTCGATGAAGACGGCGATCCTGGCCTCGGGCTCGGTGTCGGTCATGGCGGATCTCCGTCTGCTCGGTGGCTCAGAGGGTGAAGGTCATCTCGTCGACGAGCGCGCCCGGGACCCGGACGCTGCTCGGGGAACGGCGATCGTAGGTGCTGGAGTCGAGGATCACCTCGGCCTCGTCGGTGAGGTCCACCAGGTGGTCGCCGAGGAGGTGGTAGACGGTGTCGTCGAAGCGCAGCACGTTGACCGGGGCCACGATCTCGCCGCCCTCGACCCAGTAGGTGGCGAACCGGGTCATGCCCGTGGTGCGGCAGGCGGCCCGGTCCGAGTAGTTCGTGTACCAGAGGTTGCCCACGTAGAGGCCGGTGTCGAGCTCCTCGATGACCCGCTCCTCGGCGAGCTGGCCGGGGGCCACGGCGAGTGACTCCGGGACCTCCGCCGCCACGGCCCCGTTGGCCGCCACCCCGTACTCGCGCGCCGAACGGGGCGACACCAGGGTGTCCCGGTAGCGGCCGCCCTCCACGAGCACCACCTCGTCGGGCCGGGGGAACCCGGCCTCCTGGAAGCTGGGGGTGAACCCCTCGGCGGTGGCCTCGCTGATGCGGACGTCCGGCGCCAAGGTCGCCCCCTCGGTGACCATCTTGAGCAGCGGGGTCTGACGGGTGCGATGACTCTTCTCCCCGAAGGCGCCGTAGCTCCAGAGGCCGAAGAGCTCCTCGACCGCAGCCGGGGTCAAGTAGCTCCGATAGCGGCCGGGAGCCAGGTCGATGGGATCGCGCTCGAGAACCTGCAGCTGGCGTCGGGACCAGTCGAGCTTGCGAGCCAGGGCGTCGCTGCTCCACTCGAAGCCGGCATAGAGGTTCTTGGCGGCCTTGTCGGCCCGCAGGTAGAGGCTCCAGTCGAGGTTGAAGGTCGCGGCCTGGTGCCAGTTTCGCTGACCCAGGGAGTTGCCGAACCCGGTGAAGCTGTCGCCGGCGGTGTAGATGCCGACCAGGTCGGACGACCCGGCAGCGGACCGGATGTCGGCGAGGATCTCGGTCGGGTCGGGCAGCTCGTTGGCCCGCACGGTCTCGGAGAAGGCAGGCTCGGTGTTGTAGAGGAGGAACGGGTCCTCGGGCACCAGGCGGCGCTGCTCCCGCAGGCTGGTGAGGGCGTCGCTGACCCGGCCGCTGTCGATTCCGGGATCGCGCGACAAGGTCAGCGCCATCCGGGCATGTCGGGAGCCCTCGATGAGATCCAGGTGCAAGACGGACTGGCGCACCGATCCGGCCTGGCGGACGTCGCCGCCGTTGAACCGGATGAAGTCGGTGGCTTCTCCGTCCATGGTGACCAGGAGCACCTCGTCGCCGCGCAGGCGGGCCACAGCCCAGCTGACGAGCTCGTCGAAGTACTGCTGGTCGGCTCGAGCCTCGCTCACCCGGTCAGCCTAGGGGCCGGCCGCCACCATGGGGCCGTATGTCAGCTCGGAAGACCGCTGTCACAGGCGGGCCCTAGCCTGTGATCGTCGCGGCTCCGGCCTGCCTCCGACCCCGTCTCAGCGGAGGGACCATCCGATGAGCCCGCACCCGCGCCGGACAGACAGATCGGCCCCGGCCGACACCGACACCCGGTACCTCTTGGCCACCCAGGACCAGTGCCTGGGTTTCGCGCACAACCTCGGCATCGACTTCGAGCAGGCGCACGTGGCCGCGCTGACAGGTGCCGGCGGGCTGGTCCTCGACGGCATCGTCCTGACCGATCCTTCGCACCGCCCCGATCATGCGGTCGGCTTCGCGTTGTGCCTGGCGCTCGAGCAGCGCGCGCAGGCCGAGCTGGACGAGGTGCTGGACCTCACCTTGTTCTCGGTGCTGCCCCGGCTCGGGGCCGAACCGGCGAGGCCGGTCCAGGCGGCCCATCGCCGGGCCGAGACCATCTTCGACGGCCTGGCCCGGGTGCGCGACTGGATCGTCACCGACGGCAGCGCAACCCATTCGCTGGCATGCGTGTCGGATCCGCACGGAACCTGGGCCCGCGGTTTCGTCCAGGTGTGCCCCGAGGCCGGGGACGGCGAGGTGGTGCTGCTGTGCTGAGGACGTGTTGGCGCTCGCTGGTGGGCTGGCGCCGGTCGAACGGTCCCCGTGGAGCCGGCTCAGCCCACGCCGCCGAAGACCTCCACGTCGGCGAAGAGGCACGCGGGCGAGGCGTGGCCGGTCCCGATCATCTGGTTGAGCTCGCCCTTGCCGCAGTTGGGCGTGCCCATCACCGTGAAGCTGTCGGCATCGCCCACCCCCACCAGGTTCCGCCAGAAGGTGGCCGAGATCCCCCGGTAGCAGGGGTTGCGCACCGTGCCCACGACCTCGCCGTCCTCGATGAGCTGGCCGTACTCGCATCCGAACTGGAACTTGTTGCGGCTGTCGTCGATGGACCACGAGTTGTTGGTGTGGAACCAGACGCCGCGCTCCACCGACGCCACCAGCTCGGCCTCGGTCGAGAGGCCGGGCTCCACGTTGAGGTTGGCCATGCGGTCGATCGGCGGGCGGTTCCAGGAGCAGGCCCGGCTGGTGGCCACCCCGTCGATGCCGGAGCGGGCCTGGCTCACCGCGCCGCCGAGGGGCCGCATCAGGATCCCGGTCTCGATCAGCATCCGGCGCTCGGCCGGGGTGCCGTCGTCGTCGAACGCGTAGCTGGCCAGCTGGCCGGGCACCGTGGGGTCGAAGGAGACGTTGAGCAGGTCCGAGCCGTACCGATAGGTGCCGAACATGTCCGGGGTCACGAAGCTGGTGCCCGCGTAGTTCCGCTCGTCGCCCAGGATCCGATCCAGCTCCAGGGGGTGGCCGATCGACTCGTGGATCTGCAGGATCATCTGGTCGGGGGCCAGCAACGCGTGCATGGTGCCCTCGGGGCAGTTCGGCGCGCTCAGCAGCTCGATGGCCTGCTCTCCCACCCGGGAGGCGGCGTCGCCGAACCCGTAGCGATCCAGGACCTCCACCCCGCCCTGGCCGCAGAAGGCCCGGCCCCCGAAGGTGCGGATCTGGGTGTTCGAGCCCTCGTTGGCGGTGGCCCGCAGGTCCGGGTACACGAAGTGGTACCGCTGCTCGATCCTGCCGCCCTGGCTGGTGAGCAGCAGGGTGTCGACGTCGGATCGGACGAGCGCGGCCCGCCAGTCCACGATGCGGGGGTCCACGGCCAGATCCCGGCTCTGGCGTTGCAGCAGCTCGATGCGGTCGCCCAGGGGGAGCTCGTCCCAGGCGACCGCCACCGGCGACTCGTAGGTGCCGATCGCGTGACCCAGCGGGATCTGGTCCACGACACCGAGCCCAGCGGTCACCGCGGCCCACCGTCTGGCTCGTTGCCCGGCCTCGGCGAGCCCGGTGTCCGAGAGGTCGGAGGTGGCCGCGTAACCCAGCCCGCCCTGGTGCCACACCGACACCATGACCCCGGCGTCGGCGGTGGTGGTGAGGGGCTCGAGCTCGTCCTGACGAACCGAGAGGGCCTCGGTTCGCTGGTCCCAGAGGCGGACCGAGGCGTAGTCGGTATCGGTGGGGAGGGCGGCGCGCAGGCGCTCCTCGGCTGAGGCAGCTGCGGGGGCAGCGGTGGTCGACATCGCGTCGAGCGTATTGCCCCCGGCCCCGATCGGGCCGCCAGGCCCTTGCGGGCGGCAGCCGGGTGGACCATGCTGTGCGTGAATTGTCATGAAAAGACACGGCGGAGGCACGGGGCTGGTGGTGACCGTTGTGCTGCTCACCGGGTGTGGCGGCGGCAGCGACGGTGCCGCCGCGCCCACTCCGACGGCGGCGATCGCCACCGTCGAGCCCTCGCCCACGCCGGCGCCGCCCACACTCGCGCCGCCCACCCTGAAATCGGAGGAATCACCGGAGCCGACCGCCACCTCGCAGCCGACGGCGACCCCGGACCCCCAGGCAGACCAGGACGCTGCGGTCATCGCCGCCTGGGAGCGCTACCTGGAGCTGTCCTTCGCGGCTCGGGGCAAGGACCCGAGTCCTGAAGCGCTGGACTACGACAGCTATGTCACCGGCGGCGCCAAGGACGGGCTCCTCGGGGCCATCGAGCGCGACATCGCCAACGATCGGTACCTGCGCGGCACCGTCGGTAGCACAGATCCAACATTGGTCTACAACGACGCCGGTGACGCCCGGATCTCCGACTGCATCGATGTTGACCTGGGCTCTTTCTCCCGGACCGACGACTCTCAGGAAGGTACCGAAGTCAAGTTCGAACAGGTCGAGGTTCGGCTCGAACCGCGCAACGGCGACTGGGTCGTTGCCGCATTCCAGCCAGGAGATCTATGCGAAGGTTGACCTGCCTCCTGGCTCTGACGATGGGCCTCTTCGGGTCTTCCGCGTTCGGTCAGGAAGGTTCTGACACGTGGGGTCAAGGCGGCGGTGACCTCGAGTCGGGGGCTGGGGGGTCGGGGCCGGAGTACTTCGCGGAGGTGGAGCGGTTCGGGCCCGGGCGGGCCGGGGTGGGGTCGAGCGATCGGCCCTGCACCTTCGAGCGCTACGACTACCACGCCTACCAGCTGTTCTGGCGCAGCTTCCCCATCTTCCCCGGCCCCACCGACCCCCTGATCCTGGAGGGGGACGAGGGAGCGGACTCGTTCTACGAGCGCGACTGGATCGTGGTGATGTGCCGCGACGACACCGGCACCGTGATCTTCATCGACGGGTTCCAGCTCGGCGAGCCACCCGACCCCGGGCCCCTCCAGGAGCACGCCCGCCGCAGCCTGCGGATCCCCCTCCCCGAGGCCCGCTTCAACCCGGAGCCACCAGCCCCTCAGGTGGTCGGCCTCCAGACCTGGCTGTGGGTCGACGTCGCCAGCGTCACCACCCGCACCGCCACCGCCTGCATCCCCGACACCGCCCCGTTCTACGCCTGCGCCACGGTGACGGCCGGGTTCGTGGACACGCTGTGGTCCATGGGCGACGGCACGCCCGAGCTGGCTTGCGACGGCCCGGGCCGGCCCTATGACCCGTCGCGGTCCTACGCCGACCAGGCCGACCTCGACCACTGTGCCCACGTCTACCTGCGAGCCGACCCCGGCGGGAGCACCTACGACGTGGTGGCCACCACCATCTGGGGGCTCACCTGGACCTGCGCCTACGACGCCGGCCTCGACGGCGGCCTCGACACGAGTTGCGGTGGCGGTGACCTGGGCCTGGTGGGTCGCAGCGGACCGCCGGTCCCCCTCGAGGTGCTGGACCTCCAGGCCCGGGCGCACTGACCAGCCGGCCCCCCGGCGCCGCGACCGTGGTCCGTGCCACCATCGGTGGCAGCACAATCGTCGGCAGCGATGGGCCTCGCCAGCGATGGCCCAGGTGTTGGCCGGCTGCGACGACCACACCGGGCACGCCCCATGCAGACACAGACCGCAGCTCCCCAGGCCGAACGGCGAGGGCAGCTGCTGTCGTGGGCAGTGTCGGCGACCATCACTCTCACCTGGTTGGTCGCGGTGACCGCCACCGAGCAGGTCTCGAGGGTGGTGGACAACTGGGAGGCCGGCGCCACCATGCTGTTCGGCAGCTTCCTGGCAGGCTCCTCGCCCGAGGGCGGGGGCGCCGTCGCCTTCCCGGTGCTGACCAAGGCCCTGGACGTGCCCGCGCCGGTGGCCCGGACCTTCGGCCTCTGCATCCAGGCGGTGGGCATGACCGTCGCCGCGGTGTCGATCGTGCTCTGCCGCCGTCAGGTCCACTGGCGGGCGGCGGGCCTCGGCACCGGTGCCGCCATGGCCGGCTTCGTGGTCGGCATCGTCGCCGTGGGCGAGCCCGACGAGCTCTTCTGGCCACCGTCGATCGGGACCGCCTGGGTGAAGGCCACGTTCAGCATCCTGCTGGCCACCACCTCCATCCTGATGATCCGCCACCTCCGCCACGGCGACTACCACGGGCGGTTGCTGTCCGGATGGACCCCCCGGGCCCAGGTGGGCCTGGCGGTGGCCGCGCTCACCGGCGGCTTCGTGTCCGCATTGACCGGGACC
>JBFINV010000036.1:0-12620 GCA_041611015.1 Acidimicrobiales bacterium
GGCCATCGTTCGCGGCGCCGGGCTCAAGCGCACCATGATCGAAGCGTCCGGCAACGGCCCCCAGATCGTCTGCGACGACGCCGCCATCGACGCGGCTGCTGCGGCGGCGGTCTTCGGGGCCCACTACGTGGCCGGGCAGTGCTGCGTGGCCACCGAGCGGCTGCTGGTGCAGCGCTCGGTCCACGACGAGCTGGTGGAGGCCGTGCTCCACCACGCCGGCCAGGTGCAGCTGGGGGACCCGCTCGACGAAACCACGACGATGGGGCCGCTCAACAACGACGCTGTGGCCGCCAAGGTGGACGTGCACCTCGCGGACGGCCGGGACAAGGGCGCCACGGTCCTGGCCGGCGGGGGCCGGGCACCCGGGTTCCCAACCGACCTCTACTACGAGCTGACCGTGGTGGACGGGGTCGACCCCGCCATGCTGCTCTTCCGGGACGAGACATTCGGCCCGGTGGTGCCCATCACCACCTTCACCGACGACGAGGAGGCCATCGCCCTGGCCAACGACAGCCACCTCGGGCTGCAGGCATCGGTCTTCACCAGCTCGCTCAGCCGGGCCCACCGCTACATCGACCGGCTGCGCACCGGCACCGTCATCGTCAACGACTCGGTGGCGTTCTGGGAGACCCATCCGCCCTTCGGCGGCGCGGCCGGGACCCGCACCGGGTGGGGGCGCATCGGCGGCCGGTTCACCATGCTCGACATGACCGACCTCCGCACTGCGGTGATCGACGTCGCCAACACCCGAGATGGCTGCTGACCGCAGCTGGGCCGACGTGGCCCTGGCGGGTGCCGAGCCCGCCGTGTTCTGGTCCGACTGCGCCGACAGCCCCGCCGCCCGGCCGCCCCTCGCGAGAGACCGCCGCGCCGACCTGACCATCGTGGGCGGCGGGTTCACCGGGCTCTGGGCCGCGATCTGCGCGCTGGAAGCCGAGCCCGGCCTGGACGTGGTCGTGCTCGAGGCCCAGCGTTGCGGATACGGCGCCAGCTCCCGCAACGGCGGGTTCTGCGACGCCTCGCTCACGCACGGTCTGCTCAACGGGCTGGCCCACTGGCCCGACGAGGTCGACACCCTCGTGAAGCTCGGACGCGAGAACCTCGATGCCATCGAGACCACCGTCGCCGCCAATGCGATCGACGCCGACTTCCATCGGGCCGCCGAGGTCGGGGTGGCCACCGAGGAGTGGCACCTGGCCGAGCTCCCCGAGGCACTCGAGGCCCACCGAGCCGCGGGCGACACCGTCGAGCTGCTCGACGGCGAGCAGATGCAGGCCCGGGTTCACTCGCCGACCTACCTGGGAGGGCTGGTCCGCCACAACGACCTGGCCCTGGTCGACCCGGCCCGGCTGTGCTGGGGCCTGCGGGACCTGGCCGAGACCCTGGGCGCCACCGTTCACGAGGACACGCCGGTGGTCGCCGTCGAGGCCGGGACCCCGCTGACCGTGCGCACCGGCCAGGGCGCGGTGCGGTCGGACCGAGTCGTGGTGGCCACCAACGCGTACCGGGGACCCACGCGGGGACCCCGACGCTACGTCATCCCCGTGTACGACCACGTCCTGGTGACCGAGCCTCTCGACACTCAGCAGCGCAGCGCGGTCGGCTGGCGCGAGCGCGACGGCCTGGGCGACGTCTCCAACCAGTTCCACTACTACCGGCTCACCGCGGACGACCGCATCCTGTGGGGTGGCTACGACGCCACCTACCACTTCGGCAACGGCGTCGCCGACCACCACGACCAATCGGACCGCACTCACCGGATGCTGGCCCGGCACTTCTTCGAGACCTTCCCCGAGCTCGAGGGGCTGCGCTTCACGCATCGCTGGGGCGGGCCCATCGGCACCACCACCCGGTTCACGGCCACCTGGGGGACCAGCCATCGGGGACGGCTGGCCTGGGTGGCCGGGTACACCGGGCTCGGCGTCGGCGCCAGCCGCTTCGGGGCCCGGGTGGCCCTCGACCTGTTGTGGGGCCACAGCACGGAGCTCACCGAGCTGGCGATGGTGCGGCGCAAGCCGGTGCCCTTCCCGCCCGAACCCCTCCGCTGGGCCGGCGTGCAGCTGACCCGCCGATCGCTGCAACGAGCCGACGCCCGCCAGGGCCGGCGGGGGCCCTGGCTGCGGCTGCTCGACCGCTTCGGGGTGGGGTTCGACTCGTGAGCCGCATCGGCGAGCGCTACCGGGACCGATCGTTGTGGCTCGACTCCTACCCGGGGTCGCTCGAACCCAGGCCGGCCCTGGCAGGTGACACCGACGCCGACGTCGCCATCGTGGGGGCCGGCTACACGGGGCTGTGGACCGCGTACTACCTGCTCGGGATCGACCCCGGCCTGCGGGTCACGGTGATCGAGCGCGACATCGCCGGGTTCGGGGCCTCGGGCCGCAACGGCGGCTGGTGCGTGGGCGAGATCGCCGCGGGCCCGGACCGTCACGCGAAGGCCGCAGGCAACGACGGGGCCCGCCGGATGCTGCGGACCCTCTTCGACGCCGTCGACGAGGTGGGTCGGGTGAGCCGGCACGAGGGGATCGACTGTCACTACGCCAAGGGCGGCACCATCCGCCTGGCCCGCAACCCGGCCCAGCTCAGCCGCCTGCGCGCCGAGGTCGAGCACCACCAGCGCGCCTACGGGCTCACCGACGACGACGTGCGGCTGCTCGACGCCGCCGAGGCCCGAGCCCACCTGGCAGCCACCGACGTCTCCGGCGGCGTCTTCTTCGCCCACACTGCAGCGCTGCACCCGGCCCGGCTGGCGCGGGGACTGGCCGACGCGGTCGAGCGCCGGGGCGGGACGATCGTGGAGCAGACCGCAGCGCAGGGCATCGGACCCGGCCGGGTCCGGACCGACCGGGGCACGGTGACCGCCGACGTGGTGGTCCGGGCGACCGAGGGGTACACCGGGACCCTCGACGGCCAGCGCCGGGACCTCACCCCCCTCTACTCGTTGATGATCGCCACCGAGCCCCTGGACGACTCCACCTGGAGCGAGCTCGGGCTGGCGCACCGTCAGACCTTCGCCGACAACCGGCACCTGGTGATCTACGGCCAGCGCACCGCCGACGACCGCATCGCCTTCGGCGGCCGAGGCGCCCCCTACGGCTACGGGTCCCGGATCGACGCCGGGATCGAGCAGCGATCGGCCACCCACGGCCGGATCACCCGGACCCTCGTCGAGCTCCTCCCCCAGCTGAGCGAGGTGGCCATCACCCACCGCTGGGGCGGGGTGCTCGGGGTGCCCCGCGACTGGTTCCCCTCCGTGGGCTACGACCGAGAGGAAGGTCTGGCCTGGGGCGGGGGCTATGTGGGCGAAGGGGTGGCCGCCGCCAACCTCGCCGGGCGGACGATCGCGGAGCTGGTGAGCGGCACCGAGTCCGACCGCACGGACCTGCCCTGGGTGGGCCACCGCTCACGCCGCTGGGAGCCCGAGCCGCTGCGCTGGCTCGCCATCAACGGGGCTCTCGGGGTGATGGGGCTCGCCGACCGCAGCGAGGCTAGGCGGGGTCGGGAGTCCCGCCTGGCTCGTCTGATGTGGCGTCTGCTCCGCTGAGGTAGGTGGGCGCGGTGGGCTTGAGGGGCCGGGCGTACCAGAGCGGCCGGCGGAGCCCGCCGGGGCCTGGGCCGGGCCGGGTCTTGGCCAGCCACTCCCGGTAGGCCTCCCGGGACTTGGCGGTGTCGACGACGACATCGCCGTACTCGTCACCATCGGCAGCCGGGGTCACGTGAACCCGCTGGTGCCAGCACTGCATCCCCGACACCGGGTCGGGCTGGACCGGGAACGTGAGGTTCTGGTGCACCCCGCTGTCGGTCCACCACACCCGCTCGGTGTCGGGGTCGGTCGAGTGCCAGGGATCCATGCCAGCGGTGCGTCGCATCGTCCAGCGGGTGCCCTCGGCATCGAGCGACACCTGACCCGCGGACCAGTTGCGGGGCTGGTCGACGTCGAGGCGCCAGCGCCCCATGTGGTGGGACGCCGCGACCACCCCTGGGCGGATCCCCTCGGTGCGCCAGGCCCGGATGACGAAGTGACCGATCCGGGTGCTGATGCGGACCAGGCCGCCCTCGGCGATCCCGAGCTTCTCGGCGTCGGCGGGGTGGATCCACAGCGGGTGGCGATGGCTGATCTCGTTGAGCCACTTGCTGTTCGCAGAGCGGGTGTGGATCAGCGTCGGGATCCGGAACGTGGGTAACAGGATGCGCTCGGTGCCGTCGAGGTCGAGCTCCTCCCAGTGCACGTGCGACGGGATCCAGGTGGGGGTGGCGTACTCGCGCCAGCCCCAGTCGGCGAGGGTGGTGCTGTAGAGCTCGAGCTTCTTCGACGGGGTGGGGAACCCCACCTTGAGCTCGCCGTCGACCTCCACTCCGGGTGAGCCGTCGCCGAGCGACTCCAGCTCGACGCCGTCGAGAGACTCCGGCCGACCGTCCCAGGTGGCTGCGGTTCCCGGCTTGCGGTGGACCCCGAAGCGGTCCTTGGCACAGCCCTCGACCGCCGACTCGTCGAGCGCGCGCTCGTAGGGGACGTATGGATCGTGCTCGACCTCGAACGCGCCCCGGTCGCGCATGTAGTCGAGCGGGGTGGTGCCGGCGCGGGCTGCGGCCTCGGCCAGTCCCGGCACCGACTCGGCGAACATGGTGCCGTAGTACTCGTCGACGCCGACGGGTTCGCCCGGTCGCTGCTGGCTCTCGAACCAGCGCCGGATCCCGAGCGACCCATCGGGATCGATGCGCCACGACAGGTCGATCCAGAACTCGTTCTCCTCCCACACCTCACCGGGGTTGAACTCGTGCGTACGTGACTCGGGGGTGACCGGGTCCGCCTCGCCGGCCTGGGCCCGCAGCTCCGCGTACCGGCGCAGCACCGGCTGGCGGAAGCCGATCCAACGCGAGGCGTGGGTCTCGTAGCTCACCACGTCGTGGCGCTCGGCGCCGACACCCATGGGGAGCACGTAGTCGGCGAACCAGGCGGTCTCGGACCAGGTGGGGGTGAGGGCCACGTGGCAGCCGACCAGCGACTCGTCCTTGAGGGCCTCGAGCCAGCTGAAGCCGTCCGGGTTGGTCCAGACCGGGTTGTAGACCCGGGAGAAGTAGGTGTCGATGCGGCCTCGGCCCTCGGCCAGGAAGTGCGGGAGCAGTATCGACAGCTCGTGGTGGGCCAGGGGGTACTCGGCGGGCCACTCCAGCTCGTTCCAGCGGGTGATCCTGGGTGCCCCCAACGGCGCGGCCGGCTTGAACTTGTTCCAACCGTTGGCGCTCGTCCCCCCGACCGTGCCGACCGACCCGGTCAGCACCGCGATGAAGAACAGGCAGCGAGCCACCTGCCAACCACCCAGGTTCCCGGCGCCGGCCGCGCGCCAGGTGTGGGAGGCGAACTTGGTGGGATGGCTCCCGATGATGCCGGCGATCTCACGGATGGTGTCGGCGGGGATCCCGGTCACGTGCTCGGCCCGCTCGGGGGTGTACTCCTCGTAGTGGCGCCGCAACGCCTCTTCGACGAACCCCCACTCCACGGGCAGCTCCGGGTACTCCTCGATCAGGAACGTCTCCCAGTTGACCCAGCGGCGTACGAAGTCCCGCTCCCAGGTGCCGTTCGCGAGCAGCTCCCGCACGATGGCGAGCAGGAGGAAGGCCTCGGTCCCGGGCCAGGTGGGCAGCCAGTGATCCGCCTTGGAACCGGTGTTCGACAGGCGGGGGTCGACGACGATGACCGTGGCCCCCTTGGACTGAGCCTCGATGATCCGCTGGGCGTGGGGGTTGAAGTAGTGGCCCGACTCGAGGTGCGAGGAGATCAGGAAGATCACCTCGGCGTTGGCGTAATCGGCGGAGGGCCGGTCGTAACCCATCCAACTCTGGTAGCCGACCCTGGCGTTGGACGAGCAGATGTTGGTGTGGCTGTTGTGCCCGTCGACTCCCCAGGCCTGCAGGACCCGGTCGGTGTAGCCCTCCTCGCCGGGACGGCCGACGTGGTACATGACCTCGTTGTGCCGGCCCTCCTCGAATGCCAGGCGGAGCCGGCGGCCCAGGTCGTCGAGGGCCGCGACCCAGCTGATCCGCTCCCACTTGCCTCCACCGCGCTCGCCCACCCGCCGTAGGGGATGGAGGATGCGCTGGGGGTCCTCGACCTGGTTGAGGGTGGCCGGACCCTTGGCGCAGTTGCGCCCCCGGCTGGCCGGGTGCTCGGGGTTGCCCTCCACCTTCTGGATGCGTCCGCTCTCCTGATCGACGTAGGCCACCAGGCCGCAGCCGGCCTCGCAGTTGAAGCACGACGTCGGCACCAGCGTGTAGCGCCGCTCGACCCGCTCGGGCCACGCCTTGGCGTCGAGCTCGGTCCAGTCGTGCCAGCGCTCGAAGGGCGGGTAGGACTCGAACGTGGTCACGACAGCTGCTCGTTCATGACAGGGGCACCGACTGGCCGGCACGGACGAAGGCGTCCTCGTAGGCGAACATGCCGACCAGGGCCAGCACCCCGGCGACGGCCAGCGGGACCGCCGAGGCGGTGTCCGCGGCCAGGACCACGATCGCGGCCAGCGCCGGCGCCAGCAGGCCGATGACCACCCCGCCCACCCAGAACTGGCGGCCGTAGGCGCCCCGGGTGAGCTCGTGGAGCGCCAGCTCGACGTGGCGGCTGGCCGAGGAGGTGAGCTCGACTGCGAGAAGCGCACCGGTGGCCGCGACCCCGCCGAGCAGCACCCAGGCGACGGCGCGAGGCTCGGGGACGTCGACGAACAGGTCGAGCAGGGCATAGGCCGCACCGCCAGCGGTAACCGCCTGGGCCAGCAGCGTGGGGAGCAGCAGCGGGGTCTGCCACAGGTCACGCCCCTCGCACTGACCGAACAGGAACGCGGTGTAGCCGGCGGTGGCTGCGGCCGCCAGGGCGGTGGGAATGGCCAGGACCTGCAACAGCACCCCGGCGTCGGCGAGCCCGCCGATCCACCAGATGCCACACAGCAGGGCGAACGCCATCAACACGTAGGCCCCCTTGACCAGCCACGACGTGGGATTCCCCTTGGTCAGCAGGTAGTGGAACCGGGACGGCTGCTTGAGATCACCGACGAGCAGCGCGCCGGTGATGCCCAGGAACAGCCCGGCGATCACGGGTGGGGCCACACCAACCGCGGCGTCGACGTCCTCGTGGCCGAGCAGGACCAGCAGGCACGCCACCAACATCACGCCCGCGGCCACGGCCTTGGTGACCAAATAGCCCGAGACCTTGGCCTTCCAGGTCATCGGGTGCGCCGTGGTGTATACAGTGCGGGCCACGATGTCGAGCCGGTCGGCCGGCCGGCTCCCGGCGGGGACGGGGATCGACGGATGGTCCGGGGTGGTGTCGGCCCAGATCATGCCGTCGTTGGCGATGGCGGTCCGGGTGGGGTCGAGCGCGGCCTGGTCGGCCCCCCGGTAGTACACCTTGGGGAGGGTGTTCTGCTCGGGCGCTCGGACCGCGACGTCGTCGCGGGCGATGATCCGGCTGATCTCGCTGTTGGGGTCGTCCAGGTCGCCGATCTTGATGGCCTCGGTCGGGCAGACGATCTGGCAGGAGGGCTCCAGGTTCAGCTCCACGCGGTGGTTGCACATGTTGCACTTGTGGGCGGTGTTGGTGGCCGGGTTGATGTAGAGGGCGTCGTAGGGGCAGGCGTTCATGCACGACTTGCAGCCGATGCAGAGGTCGTCATCGAAGTCGACCACCCCGTTGGGTGCCCGGTAGAGCGCGGAGGTGGGGCAGATTGCCATGCACGGCGCGTCGTCGCACTGGTTGCACCGCATCACGGTGAACTTGCGGCTCACGTCGGGGAAGGTGCCGGTCTCGATGTACTTCACCCAGGTCCGGTTGACCCCGAGGGGCACGTCGTGCTCGCTCTTGCAGGCCACCGTGCAGGCGTGACAGCCGATGCAGCTGTCGCTGTCCAGGAGGAAGCCGAGGCGCACCACCGAAGTGTGCTCCATCGACGGGGCAGCCGGCCAACCGCGGTCTGGGTGGATCAGTCGGCACGCTCCGGCACCAGCGCCGAGGTCCCCGCGGTTGACCACTCGGCCACGAACCGGAAGCGATCGCCGCGCACGGTGGAGGTGCGCCACTCGATGATGTGGTCGTCCCGCGACCCGAGTCGCTCCAGGTAGAAGGCAGCCTCGCCCGCCTTCAGCCCCAGCCGGCGCCGGTCCTCGGCGGGCGGGATCACCGGGGTCAGCCGCTCCCAACCCTGGTTGGGGCGCAGTCCACAGCAGCGCTCCAGCTCGTCGTAGAGGGCGGTGTGGGTGAAGTCCTGTTCGAGGAGCGGTCGTCCCAGGTCCGCGGGCACCCAGGCCCGGTCGATTGCGAGGGGCTCGGCATCGGCGTAGCGGACCCGCTCGAGGAAGACCAACTCGGTACCGGGAGCGCGGCCGAGCCGGGCTGCGGCGTCGGCGTCGGTGGTCAGACGTTGCTGGAGGACCTCGCTGCGTTGTTCGACCCCGGAGTCCTCGACCGAACGGAACAGGCTGTAGAGCGCCCCCAGGGACTGCTCGAACTCGGCCCGGTTGACCACGGTGCCCCGGCCCCGCTCCCGCTTGAGGATGCCGGCCCGGTTGAGGTGCCTGACGGCTTCCCGAACGGTGTGCCGGCTCACCTCGTACGCGTCGACGAGCTCGTTGTCGGTCGGGAACCGCTCGTCGAACTCGCCGGCTTCGAGGCGGCGCCGGAGATCGGCTTCGAGCTGGGCCCACAGGGGCAACGGACTCGAGCGGTCGACCGGCCTGGCGCTCAACGGGTGTCCCTCCTCGGCCCTCCACCGGGCGCTGTTGGGGACCGTATCGGGCCCTGCGGCTGGTCCCTCGCGTCGGGCCGAGCTGGCACTGGTGCTGGTCCCTCCGGCCCCTCCCGCCGGGCCGAGCTGGCACACTGTCGAGGTGGCCGTCCTGTGGACCCGACGTCAGGTCGATGCATCGCCGACGCAGGTGTGGGAGGTCCTCGGCGCCCTCGACCGCCTCGCCGAGTGGGCCGAGACCGTCGACCACTCCAGCTATCTCACAGAGCAGCGCGAGGGGGTCGGGACGGCCCGGCGGGTCCAGGTGAAGCGGACCACGCTGGTCGAGACGGTGACCGAATGGGAGCCGGGCCGGGCCCTCGCCTACGACATCGAGGGCCTGCCCCCGTTCGTGCCCCCGGTGTCCAACCGCTGGACGCTGCGTGCCACCGACGGCGGAACCGAGGTGACCCTGGCCACCACCCTCGGCGGAGGCGACAGCGTGCCGGCCCGGCTCATCGAGCGCCTCCTCGGACGTCCGCTGCGACGCTCGGCCAGGATGCTCATGGACGGGTTGGCGGCCGCGGCGCCACGGGCGGCCGGGTGACCGCCGGCTTGGATCCGTCGCTGGCAGACCGCAACCCACTCACCCGCGGTCTGTGGCTGCTCGGTGGGCTGGTGGCCGTCGGGCTCGGCGGGCTCGGGGTGATCGTGCCCGGGCTGCCGACGACCGGCTTCTTCGTGCTGGCCGCGTGGTGCTTCTCCAAATCGAGCCGGCGCCTCGAGCGCTGGGTGCTCGACCTGCCCGGCGTCGGTCCCATGGTCCAGGACTACCGGAACGGGCTCGGCATGCCCCGGCGCGCCAAGGCCGTCGCCATCGCGATGATGGTGCTCTTCGGAGGGGTCAGCGCCGCCTTCCTCCTGTCCGGCGCGGTGGTGCGCCTGGTGGTGGCCGCCGCTGTGCTCGTGGGCGTCTGGTACGTCGGCTTCCACATCCCCACCAGGGAGCGAGTTCTCCGGCAGCGCACCTGACCCCCCTCAGGTGGCTTCGTGGTGGTGGGTCCAGTCGGCGAGACGCAGGTCGTCGGTGAACGCGGCCCGTGACCCGGCCCAGACCACGGTGGTGACGGCCACCGCCGCCGCTCCGAGGATCAGGTACATGACGATCACCTGCACCAGGACCGCGTCCACGGGATCGACGCCGGCGAGCAGCAGGCCGGTCATGGCCCCGGGCAGGGCGATGAGGCCCACCACCTTCGTGCGCTCGATCTGGCCGACGAGGGCGGTGCGGGCCGCTCGGGGGCCGATGAAGCGGGTCGCCGCCCGGCCGTCGAGACCCAGTGCCAGCAGGGCCTCGACCTGGCCGCCCTGTTCGGCGAAGTGGCGCACCAGCTGTTGGGCCGCGAGCACCGCCGCCGGTAGCACGTTCCCGATCGTGATCCCGGCGATGACCACGACGGTCACGGGCTCGTGCTCGAAGATCCCGAGGCCGAAGACCAGGCCCAGGGCCACCGCCGTGGAGCCCCCCACGGAGGAGCCCAGGGCCGGCCAGAGGCCCGGGATGGTCGGGGCCCGGCGGACGACGACGATCACGGCGATCACCACCATCAACGCCACCCAGAGCCAGGCCAGCAGGTCCGCGCCGCTGGACTCGAAGATCACCGTGAAGAGGAACCCGACCGCGAGCAGCTGCACCGCGGCCCGGGCCGAGGCCTCGAGCAGCGACAGCTCGAGCTGCAGCCGCCGGAGCAGGGACAACCCCAGGGCCACCGCGATCAGCGACAGCGACGCGAGCGCCTCGACCCAGCCGACCTCGACGGAACCGGCGACCTGATCGGCGGCCAGCAGCGACAGCGACGCGAGCGCCTCGACCCAGCCGACCTCGACGGAACCGGCGACCTGATCGGCGGCCGGCAGCGACAGCGACGCGAGCGCCTCGACCCAGCCGACCTCGACGGAACCGGCGACCTGATCGGCGGCCAGCAGCATCAGACCGGATCCGGGAGGATGTAGCTGGAGGTGGCTTGGGCCACCAGCCGCTCGGGACGACCGGCTTCGTGGAGGTCGACGCGGGCGTAGGCCACCCGCCGGCCGAGCTTGAGGAGGCGGGCCTCGGCAAGGACGTCGCGACCGATCGCAGGGCGGAGGAAGTTCATCTTCAGCTCGTTGGTGACCGCCAGGGGGACGATGCCGGTTCGGGTGAAGATGGCCAGGTAGACGGCTACGTCGGCCAGCAGCATCAGCGTGCCCCCGTTGACGATCCCGCCCGGGCGGGTCCAGCGATCCTCGTGGACGAAGCGGGTGACGGCGAGGTCCGGGGCCACCCGTTCGCAGTGGATGCCCATCTCCGCGCAGAACGGCAACTCGGCCGCGAGGAACCGGTCCAGCTCCTCACGGGTGACGACCGACTCGTCGGAGGGCTCCATGGCCCGAACGATAGGATCCCAGCCGCCCCGGCGATGTCCACGCTCCCCGATCCTCGACCCGTCATCGTGCGCCAGGCCGCCTCCATCGCCCTGGCCGTCATCCCGTTCGCGCTGGCGTTCGGCGTGGCCTGCGAGGAGGCCGGGGTCAGCGTGATCGAAGCCGTCGGGTTCTCGACCCTGGTCTTCGCGGGCAGCGCGCAGTTCGCGGCCGTGAGCGTGCTCGGCGACGGCGGCACCGTGGCTGCGGCGGTGGTCGCCGGGGTGCTCCTCAACCTCCGGTCGCTGGCGTTCGGGATCGCCATGGCCCCGGCGCTGCGGGGCCCACTGTGGTGGCGAGCGCTCGCGGCCCAGCTCATGATCGACGAATCCACGGCGGTGGGGGCGGCGCAGCGGACCGCAGAGCTCCAGCGGTTCGGCTACCTCGTCACCGGTCTGGGCGTGTTCGTGACGTGGAACAGCGCGACGATTCTGGGCGTCGGGGTCCTGGCCGGCAGCGCCGACCTGGTGGAGACCGCAGGCGTGGACGCGACCATCCCTGCCGCGTTCCTGGCGCTGCTGTGGCCCCGACTCCACGATCCCGAGCATCGGCGGATCGCACTGGGCGGCGCCGTGATCGCGGTGGCGCTGGCTCCGGTCCTGCCTGCCGGCATACCCATCGTCGCCGCAGCAGCGGCCACGGCCGCCGGACGGCCCTGGCGGGTGCAGGCATGACCGCCGCAACCACGACCGCGCTGTTGCTGGCGGGGGCCACCTACGCCCTGAAGTCCGCCGGGCCCCTGGCGCTCGGCGGCGGCCGTCGCCTCCCTGGATTCCTGGAACGGCTGGCGCTGCTGCTGCCCGCCGCGCTCCTCGCTGCGCTGGTGGCCAGCTCGGCCGTCGTCAGCGACCGATCGCTGACCGTCGACGCCCGCCTCGTGGGCCTCGCGGTCGCGGCCCTGGCCCTCTGGCGCCGGGTCCCCTTCGTCGTCGTCGTGGTCCTGGCGGCCGCGGTCACCGCCGCGGTGCGGGCCATGACCTGAGCGAGCTCTCCGCGCCTGGGGCCGCCTCGGTCGGGACCGGGGCGCACCGGACCAGGCCGACCACACCGGCCATGATGGTCGGCGTGGCCGATTCGTCTCGAGGGCTGACCCGTCGCAGCTTCCTGGCCAGCTCCCTGGCTGTCGCCCTGGCCGCCTGCAGCGACGACCGGCCCGAGGGGGCAGCGCGGCCGTCGCCGACCGGCGCGCCACCGGCAACGCCGCCCCCCACCGCACCGCCCACCGCCACCCCGGTCCCCTCACCGACCACACCCACGGTGCCTGGCCTGACCGCCGACCCCTTCACCCTGGGCGTGGCTTCTGGAGACCCGGCGCCCGACTCGGTGATCGTGTGGACCCGCCTGATGCCCGGCTCCGGGGACCCCCTACCCGGTCACGAGATCGACGTGAGTTGGCAGGTCTCTCTCGACGAGACGTTCGAATCGCCGGTGAGCACCGGGAGCGCC
>JBFINV010000037.1:0-12496 GCA_041611015.1 Acidimicrobiales bacterium
ATCAGCCCGGTGGACGACGGTCTCGCCCACCTCGTCCGGCAGGTGCTGGACCAGGCTGCCGCCCAGGGCCACGTTCAGCACCTGCATCCCCCGGCAGATCGCCAGCATCGGCAGCTCCCGCTCGACGGCGCGCGCCACCAGCTCGAGCTCGAAGTCGTCGCGCAGTTCGCTCACGCCGTAGGTCTCGGGATGGGGGGCGGCGCCCCAGCGGGTCGGATCCACGTCGCCGCCGCCGGTCACCACCACCGCGTCGACGGTGTCGAGCAGGCCCGCGACGTCCTCCTCCCCGGGCGGGACCAGCACGGCCCTTGCTCCGGCCCGGCGCACCGCCTGGTGGTAGCCGGCGGGTTGGATCAACCGGTTGTCCTCGCCGGGCGCGTCGGCGGTGATGGCGACCACGGGCCGGCCGCTCACGACGCCTCCTGGAGGAAGGTGTAGGCCGCGGCGGTGAGGATGCGAACGCCGGTGGGGATCACCCGCTCGTCGACGTCGAAGTGGCCCCGGTGCAGGTCCAGGCGCTGGTGGCCCGATCCCGGGTCGTGGGTGCCGAGCCGGATGTAGGCGCCGGCGCGTTGTCGGAGGTACCAGGCGAAGTCGTCGGCCCCCCAGCTCTGGACGGCCTCGCTGACTGCGCCCTCTGTGAGCTCGGCGGCGGCGGCTCTGCGGACCATCTCGATGGTCGCGGCGTGGTTGACGACCGGCGGTACGCCGCGTACGTAGGTGATGGTGCAGCCGGCTCCGGAGCCCTCCACCGCGGCGTTCACGGCCCGTTCGAAGGCTGGGCCCAACTTCTCCCAGGCGTCGTCCGAAGGCGTCCGGATCGAGGCCCGGAGCCGGGCCTGGGTGGGGATCACGTTCGCCGCGTCGCCGCTGCGGAACGAACCGAACACCACCTTGATCTGACCAGCAGAGCCGAGCTCGGATCGGACCCGGTCGGGGATCTCGATCACGAGCCGCGCCGCCAGCTCGACCATGCTCACCGTCTCTTCGGGGCGGGCGGTGTGGCCGCCCGGACCAGTGAGGACGATCTCGGCCATGTCGGCCGCCGATGTGATCGGCCCGGCCCGAAGCCCGATCCGGCCCACGTCGAGCTTGGGGTCGCAGTGCACGCCCAGGACCGTGTCGACGCCGTCGAGACCGCCGTCGTCGAGCACATCGAGGGCGCCGCCGGGGACCCGCTCCTCGGCGGGCTGAAAGATCAGCCGCACCCGACCACCCAGCTCACCCACCAGGTGGGCGAGGTAGATGCCGGTGCCGAGGACGACGGTGGTGTGCACGTCGTGGCCGCAGGCGTGGGCGACACCGGGCACCTGGCTGCGGTAGTGGACGTCCTTCTCGTCCTCCATCGCCAAGGCATCGATGTCGCCCCGGAGCGCGACCATGGGCCCGTCGCCCTCACCGATGTCGCAGATCAGGCCCGTCCCGCACGACAGCACCCGCGGCTCGAGCCCGGCGATCTCGAGGCGCTCCATCACGTACGAGGTGGTCTGGTGCTCCTCGCCGCTGGGCTCGGGATGGGCGTGGAGGTGCCGCCGGAACGCCACCAGCTCCTCTTCGTGCGACGCCAGCCAGAGCCGCAGGCGCGGCCCGGTCACGTTGTTCATCTGGTCGGCCGCAGGCCGGCTCATCCGGCGTACTCGTCGAGCTCGCTCGCGCTGGGCTGGTCGGTCTCGAGCTCTTCGATGAGGCTGGCGACGACGTCCTGGTAGGTCCCGCCGCTCTCGATGATCCGCCGCTGGCGCAGGTAGCTGGGACCGATCTCCCAGAGCTCGATGAGGTCGTCGAGCTCGGGCTCGGAGCCGATCTGGCGTGCCGTCGGGCGGATCTCCTCGACCACGTCCTCGAGGATCTTGCGGGCGGGGCGGCGATGACCACGGTCGTCCACGATCAGCTCGGCCTGCACGCCGTGGCGAGCCGCCACCCACCGGTTCTCCCGGATGGTCCACTCGCGGGCCAACGTCGGCAGCTGGCCCCGCCGGTGCTGCTCGGCGATGTACGCCGACAGGGTCTGGGCCAGCGCGGCCAGCGCCGCGGTCTCGCGCAGCGTCGGTGCCGCGTCGCACATCCGCAGCTCGACGGTCCCGAAGTCCGGGTGGGGGCGGATGTCCCACCAGACCTCACGGATCGACGAGATGGCCTTCGCCTCGAGGAGGGTCTCCATGAAGTCCTCGAAGTCGCTCCAGTCGCGCACCGGCGGCGGCAGCCCCGCCGTGGGGAGGGCCTCGAACACCTTCGAGCGCGACGACGCCAGCCCGGTGTCCTCGGTCTCGAGGTAGGGGCTGGAAGACGACAGGATCAGCAGCAGCGGCAGGTGCCGCAGCAGCTCGTTGAAGACCGCGATTGCCTGCTCGCCGGACTGCATACCCACGTGGAAGTGGGTGCCGCAGATGAGCAGCCGCCGGGCCGTCCACTGCATCTCCTCCACCAGGGCGTGGTAACGGGGGTTGGGGCTGACCCGCTGGTCGCAGGCCCGGGCGAAAGGGTGGGTGCCCGCGCTGATGACCGCCAGACCGCGAGCTTCAGCAGCCCCACGGACCTCGTCGAGGGTCTCCTGCAGGTCGGCCTTGGCCTCCGAGGGCGTGCGACACACCCCGGTGATGATCTCGATGGTCGACTGGAAGAGCTCGTGCTTGGCCTTCGGGTGCTCGCCACCCGGGTGTCCGCGACCCAGCTCGGTGAGGATCTCGGTCGCCGCGTTGACGAGGTTCCCGGTGGCCGGGTCGACCACGTGCAGCTCCAGCTCGATCCCGAGGGACGGCTCGGCGTTGCTGGTGAAGTCGATCTGCATCCCGATCCTCGGCGTCGGCTGGCAGCACCATACCCGCAGGCCTGAGCCCGGGCATCGCCGGGACCGGTCCCGCCGACCTAGGGTGCGTGCGAACCGACCAGGGGATTGCTGAGATGACGCCATCCGTTGCGGCGGGACCGACCCAGCCGCCACTCATCGACCAGACGATCGGGGACAACCTCGCCGCCACCGCAGCCCGCATGCCGGACCACGAGGCCCTGGTCGTGGCCCACCAGGGCATCCGCCAGACCTGGGCCGAGCTCGACGCCACCGTCGACGCCGTGGCCAAGGGCCTGCTGGCGCGGGGGATCGAGGTCGGCGACCGGGTCGGGATGTGGAGCCCCAACTACGCGGAGTGGGTGTACATCCAGTACGCCACCGCCCGGATCGGCGCCATCCAGGTCAACGTGAACCCGGCCTACCGCACCAACGAGCTCCGGTACGCGCTCGAGCAGTCGGGCTGTCGCCTGGTGGTGACCCGGACGGAGTACCTCACCTCCGGGTACCGGGAGATGATCGACGAGGTCGCTCCCGGCCTGGTGGACCTCGAAGGCGCGCTCTACTTCGACACCGACGACTGGAGCGAGCTGTTGGCAGCCGGCCGCACCGTCTCCGACGAGACCCTGGCGGCCAGGGCGGCGTCGCTCGCGCCGGGTGACCCGATCAACATCCAGTACACCTCGGGCACCACCGGGTACCCCAAGGGAGCCACCCTGAGCCACCGCAGCATCCTCAACAACGCCAGGTTCGTGGGCCAGGCCTGCGCATACACGGATCAGGACCGGGTGTGCATCCCGGTGCCCTTCTACCACTGCTTCGGGATGGTGATGGGCAACCTGGCGTGCTCGGTCTTCGGCGCCACCATGGTGGTCCCGTGCCCCACCTTCGACTCCGGCGCCGTGCTCGGGGCCATCGAGCGGGAGCGCTGCACCTCCCTGTACGGGGTGCCCACGATGTTCGTGGCCGAGCTGGGTCATCCGGACCTGCCCGCCACCGATCTCTCCAGCCTCCGCACCGGGATCATGGCCGGCTCGCCGTGCCCCATCGAGGTCATGCGGCGGGTGATCGACGACATGAACATGTCCGAGGTGACCATCGCCTACGGGATGACCGAGACCTCTCCCGTGTCCACCCAGACCAGCGTCGACGACTCCGTCGAGCACCGGGTCTCCACGGTGGGCCGGGTCCAGCCCCACATCGAGTCCAAGATCATCGATCCCGAGAGCGGCGAACCGGTCGATCGGGGCCAGCGCGGCGAGTACTGCACCCGCGGCTACCACGTGATGCTCGGCTACTGGAACGACCCCGAGCGCACCGCCGAGGTCATCGACCCCGACGGGTGGATGCACTCGGGTGACCTGGCGACCATGGACGAGGACGGCTACGTGAACATCGTCGGGCGGCTGAAGGACATGGTGATCCGCGGCGGCGAGAACATCTATCCCCGCGAGGTCGAGGAGTTCCTCTACACCCATCCGGCGGTGGCCGACGCGCAGGTGATCGGGGTGCCCGACGAGCGCTACGGCGAGGAGCTGATGGCGTGGGTGCAGCTGGCGCCGGGCCAGCAGCTGACCGGCGAGGAGCTGAAGGAGTACTGCCGGGGCCGCATCGCCCACTTCAAGATCCCTCGCTACGTGAAGTTCGTGGCGGAGTTCCCCATGACCGTCACCGGCAAGGTCCGGAAGGTGGAGATGCGCGAGAAGTCGATCGCGGAGCTCGGGCTCTAGGGTTGCCCCTCGGGCGACGACACCGGACCGGTCCTGGCGACCCGGTCCAGCAGCAGGTGGGTGAACTGGTCGACCCGGGCGGTCCGGGTAGGCGTGAGGTGAGCGGTGACGGCGAACCACCAGCCTTCCTGGCTGACCACCGCCAGGTGGCGGGACCGGGCGAGCGAGCCCATGTCGGTCACGGACACCTGGAGGGGGCCGTAGCCCGACAGGAAGACCAGGTCGGATTCCTGGAGGAACGGCCCGCGGAGGCGTAACAACCCGAGTCGCGTCGGACCGGACGCGAGGAGCCAGTCGTAGTGCCCGGAGAGGTCGACGTGGCTCTCGGGACGCCGCGGCACCATGGCAAGGGTGCCCTCGTCGTGGACCACCCACAGGGTCTCGGGCGGCTCACTGTCGCCGAGCAGACGGTCTGCCTGTGCTCGGAACTCGCTCACCCCCCGAGCGTGGAGCAACGTCGGGGGCGGGTCCATGGACCTTGGTCACCTGCTGCGGCCCTACAGGCGCTCGACCTCCCAGCCGGTGGGCTGGTCGCCGTCGTAGGGCATGGTGGCGTGGAACTGGCGGGGGTCGCCGTCGAGGACGAGCGGCACGAAGTGGCGGTCACCGGCCCACATGGGGAGCTCGGCCGCGGTCCGCTCCGCTTCGTCGTCCGAACAGGCCTGTAGCAGCCGCTGGCACGGCACCCAGGACAGGGTCCCCTCCGGGTTCGAGGGCAGCGGATCGCCGGTCCAGCCGTCCACGAGGAAGACGAAGCCCAGCCACTGCTCCCGCCCGGGCCCGAAGTCGCTCCACGTCACGGTGCCCCGTAGCGCCAACGACGTGATGATGATCCCGGCCTCCTCGTGGACCTCCCGCCGCAGGCCGGTCACGACGCTCTCGTCGGCCTCCAGCTTGCCGCCCAAGCCGTTGAACTTGCCGTAGTGATCGTCGTCGGTGCGCGCGTTGCGATGGATCATCAGCACCTCGTCGCGGTCGCGGTCGAGCACGTAGGCGAGGGTGCCGACGTAGGGGGTGAAGGTCACGGCCGCAGTCTCTCCCGCCTCGCCCCCCGCCGCCACCGAACCCCCGACCCCGACTCGAGGGGGTCTGACCCCGGTGGGGCGAGTCGACGGCGGCGGGGGGATCGGGCGAAACTCTGCCGGTGCCAGGATCGAGCGACCCCGCCGACGCCGCGCCGGCGACGATGGCCGCCAACACGACCGCGGGCGCGGTGCTGTCGCTCGACGATCCGGGAGACTTCGAGCGAGCCGGCCGGGGCCTGGTGGCGACCCACCCCACCGGCCGCATCGAATCCGACGGTCGGGTGAACTGGGACCTGGCCCGCCACGACTTCGTGCGCGACCAGGACCAGCCCCCGCCGTCGGTGCACCCGAGCCTGTGGCGCCAAGCCCGCCTCAACTGCCTCCACGGCCTGTTCGAGGTCACCGAGGGCGTCTGGCAGGCCCGGGGCTACGACCTGTCCAACATCACCTTCCTCGCCGGCGATCGGGGCTGGGTGGTCATCGACCCGCTCACGGTGGCAGAGACCGCCCGGGCCTGCCTGGACCTTGCCAACCAGCACCTGGGGGAGCGACCGGTCACTGCGGTCATCTACACCCACAGCCACGTCGACCACTTCGGCGGGGTCCACGGCGTCACCACCGAAGCCGACGTCGCCGCCGGCAGGGTGCGGGTGATCGCCCCCGAGAACTTCCTGCACGAGGCGGTGAGCGAGAACGTCATCGCCGGGCCGGTCATGGCCCGCCGAGCCCTCTACCACCTGGGCTCGTTGCTGCCAGCCGGGCCCCTGGGCCACGTCGACACCGGCCTGGGCAAGGGTGGTCCCGTCGGGACCGTGGGCTTGATCGCACCCACGGAGTCGATCAGCGAGACCGGCCAGGAGCTGACGGTCGACGGCCTCGAGATCGTGTTCCAGAACACACCCGATACCGAGGCGCCCGCCGAGATGAACTTCTTCTTCCCCGACATGGCCCTGCTGTGCATGGCCGAGAACTGCTCCCACAACATGCACAACGTCCTCACCCCCCGCGGGGCCCAGGTCCGGGACACCCTCGGCTGGAGCAAGTACGTCAACGAGGCGATCGAGCTGTTCGGCGCCGGCACCGAGACCCTCTTCGCCAGCCACCACTGGCCCCGGTGGGGCAACGCCGACGCCATGGAGTTCCTGCGCCGACAGCGGGACATGTACCGCTGGCTGCACGACCAGACGATGCGCCTGGCCAACCACGGCTACACCGCCGAGGAGATCGCAGAGCAGCTCGAGCTCCCTCCGGAGCTGGGGTGCCACTCCGACACCCGCGAGTACTACGGAACGGTCAACCACAACGCCAAGGCCGTCTACCAGCGGTACCTCGGCTGGTTCGACGGGAACCCGGCGAACCTCCACCCGCTGCCGCCCAGTGAGGCCGGGGCCCGCTACGTCGAGTTCATGGGCGGCGCCGAGGCCCTGCTCGAGCGGGCCCGGGCCTGCTTCGACGCCGGTGAGTACCGCTGGGTGGCCCAGGTGGTCAACCACCTGATCTTCGCCGATCCGGATCACGTCGAGGCCCGCGAGCTGCAGGCCGCAGCGCTGGAGCAGCTCGGCTACCAGGCCGAGTCCGGGGTCTGGCGCAACTTCTACCTGACCGGCGCCCAGGAGCTGCGTCACGGTCCTCCGCCCGCGCGACGGATCCGCCGGCGAGGCATGGTCGACGCGCTCACGGTGGCCCAGATCTTCGATCTGTTGGGAGTGCGTCTGCGGGCCGAGGACGTCGCCGACCTCACGGTCTCGATCAACTGGCGGTTCACCGACCTCGGTGAGGATCACGTGTTGGGGCTCGCCAACCGGGCGCTGCACCACACCCCCGGACGGCACGACGAGGCCGCCGCGACCACCCTCACGCTGACCAAGAAGACGCTGGGGCAGATCGTCGCCGGAGCGGTGACGATCGTCGACGCGGTCGCCGCTGGTGACGTGGGCATCGAGGGCGACGTCGAAGCGCTGCGGCACATCTTCGGCAACCTCGACACCTTCTCGTCCAGCTTCGGGATCGTGACCCCGTGAGCGACCCGGTGCTGGCCGAGCTCGAGGCCCTCGGCGCTGCCTACGAGGTGGTGCCGTGCGATCCCGAGCTGGCCGATACCGCGCAGTTCTGCGAGGCCTATGGCTACAGCCCCGAGGACTCGGCCAACGCCATCGTGGTCGTGGGCAAGACCGACCCCCCGCTGTACGTCATGTGCCTGGTGCTGGCCGACTCCCGCCTCGACGTGAACCGCACCGTGCGCAAGCGGCTGGGGGTCCGCAAGTGCTCGTTCGCCTCTGCGGACCAGACCATGGAGCTCACCGGGATGGAGATCGGCGGGGTCACGCCCTACGGGACCACCACGCCGCTCGAACTGTGGGTGGACGCCAGGGTGGTGCAGCGACCGCAGGTGATCATCGGTGGGGGGACCCGGGACCGCAAGCTGCTGGTCCCGCCGGCCACCCTCGAGGCGCACCCCCGCTCGGTGGTGATCGACGGCCTGGCCTCTGTAGGGCCCTGACCCGCCCGGGACCGGGTGATCCTCCCCGGGCGGGACGGTTGCGCCAGGGCCGGACGGCCCGGGAAACCGCACGGTCGGTGAGAGGGTCGTTGGCCTCATTCCCTCCGGGGGCACCGACGGTGAAACTGGGCCTCAGAGCAATCCAGGCCCAGCCTCACAGGAGACCGGCGATGGGCATCTTCAGCAGCCGAACCCGTCGAGCGATCCGCAGGACCTCGCGCGGGATCGTGTGCCCGAGGTGTGGCAACACCCAGGTCGGGCTGGGCTACGTCGATCGGGTCAAGTGCGTGGTGCTGCACACCTGCGACGCCTGCGGGGCCCGCTGGCGCGACGACTTGATCGACCTCGCGGACTCCGAGCTCGCCGCCCGCAGCCGCGGTTAGAAGGCTGCGCCGGGACCGGCGCCTGCATGTCCGAAATCCGCTAGTTTGTCGCGACGTGGCCGGTCACCATGGGGGCATGTCGCTCGCCGAGCTCGACGTCGACCAGTGCTACCGGGCCGTCGCCAGCCGGGACGCCCGCTTCGACGGCTGGTTCATCGTGGGGGTCACCAGCACCGGCATCTACTGTCGGCCCAGCTGCCCCACCCCCATCCGGCCCAAGCGGGAGAACACCCGCTTCTTCGCCACGGCCGCTGCCGCGCAGCGCAGCGGTTTCCGGGCCTGCAAACGGTGCCGGCCCGACGCCACCCCGGGCTCGCCGGCCTGGGACCTGCGGGCCGACCTCGTCGGGCGAGCCATGCGTCTGATCGCCGACGGCGTGGTCGACCGGGACGGGGTGAGCGGGCTGGCGGGGCGCCTGGCCGTCAGCGAGCGTCACCTGCACCGGGTGCTGGTGGACGCAGTGGGTGCGGGTCCGCTCGCCATCGCCCGGGCCCACCGGGCCCAGACCGCCCGCATCCTGGTCGAGACCACCGATCTGAAGCTGGCCGAGATCGCATTCGCCGCCGGGTTCTCCAGCATCCGCCAGTTCAACGACACCATCCGGGCCGTGTTCGCCGTGCCTCCGAGCGAGCTGCGGCGGCGCACGTCGCTCCGAGGTGCTGGTGAGCCGGGCGAGGTGGTGGTCCGCCTGCCATTTCGGCCGCCACTGGCTGCCGGGCCGCTGCTCGGGTGGCTCGGACGGCGCGTCGTCGACGGCCTGTTGTCGGTGGACGACGGCGAGATCACCCGGAGCCTGGCGCTCCCGCGAGCGCCCGGCGTCGTCCGCTTGCGGGTGCGCGATGACTACGTGCGCTGCGCCCTCCGCCTCGGCGACGTGGCCGACCTGGCCGCCGCGGTCGAGCGCTGTCGGCGCCTGCTGGACCTCGACGCCGATCCGTCGGTAATCGATCCGGTCCTGGCCGCGGACCCGGCGCTGGCGCCGCTGATCCGCGTCCGACCCGGGCTGCGGTCGCCGGGCTCGGTCGACGGTTTCGAGACCGCAGTGCTGGCGCTGGTCGGCCAGCAGATATCGGTTCGGGCCGCCAGCCGGCTGATGGCTCGGCTGGTCGCCCGCCACGGCGACCCGGTGCCGGGGGCGCCCGGGGCCAGGACCTTCCCCCGGCCCGACGCCCTCGCCGGTGCCCACCTCGGCGACCTGGGCTTGACCCGCCGCACCCAAGCCGCCCTCGGCGAGCTCGCGGCGCGCTGTGCCGACGGCCTGTCCCTCGACCCTGGCGCCGACCGGCACCACGTCCGCGAGCAGCTGCTGACGATCGCCGGCATCGGGCCCTGGACGGCCGACTACGTCGCCTTGCGGGCACTGCGGGATCCCGATGTGTTCCCCACCGGTGACCTGGTCGTACGCCGCCACGCAGCCTGGGTCGGTCTGCCCGCCGATCCCGATGGCCTCGCCGCCCACGGCCGCCGTTGGGCGCCCTGGCGCACCTATGCCGCCCACCACCTGTGGGCCCACCAGACCCCTCCACCATCCCCGCCCGAGGAGCAACCATGACCTCCGCCCTGTTCAGCCGATCCGTGCCCAGTCCCGTCGGCCAGCTCACCCTGGTGGCGTCGGACCGGGGCTTGTGCGCCGTGCTCTGGCCCGGCGACCACGACCGGGTGGCGTTCGCCTCCACGCCGGTTCCGGTGGCGTCACATCCGGTGCTCGATGCCGCGGCCGCGCAGCTGGAGGAGTACTTCGCGGGAAGGCGCACCGAGTTCGACCTCGAGCTCGACCTCCGGGGCACCGAGTTCCAGGTCGCGGTGTGGACCGGGCTCGCCGACATCCCGTTCGGGGAGACGTCGACCTACGCAGAACAGGCCGACCGGCTGGGGCGGCCGACCGCGGTCCGGGCGGTCGGAGCCGCCAACGGGCGGAACCCGGTGTCGATCGTGCTGCCGTGCCACCGGGTGGTCGGCAAGGACGGGTCGCTCACCGGCTTCGCCGGCGGTCTCGACGCCAAGCGGTTCCTGCTCGACCACGAGCACCGGGTCCTGTCCCGCTGACAGAGCGCCGGTCACAAGATGGCGTCGAGGACCCCGATGGCCCGCTGGACCTCTTCGTGGGTGTTGTAGTGCACCATCGACAGCCGGACGACGCCGTCGTCGGGATCGAGGCCCAGGGCCTCCACCAGGCGGGGCGCGTAGAAGTGGCCGTGCCCGCAGCTCACCATGTCGTCGATCAGGGCCCAGTAGATGGCAGCCGAGGCCAGCTTGGAGCTCGTGAACGCGACCGTCGGTGCCCGCTCGTGCCGCGAGGCCGACGTCGAGCCGACCACCCGGACCCCGGGCCGATCACGCAGCATCTCGAGCAGCGGCGTCATGAGCGCCTCCTCGTGGGCCCCGAAGAGTTCGTACACCTCCCGGACCAGAGCCACGTCGTCAGCCGGGGCCCGGTCGTGGTGGTGGGCGTGCACCGCGTCGAAGTAGCCCATGATCCCCGCTGATGCCGCGATCTCGGCGTGGTCCGGCCCGGCCGGCACCAGGCGGGTCTCGAGGCGGCCTGCGTTGAAGTAGTGGCCCTGGTTGGCGACGGTCTCCAGGTGACGCCGAGCCACGTACATGAGGCCCAGGTGGGGGCCGTAGGTCTTGTAGGCGCTGTACATGTAGACGTCGCAACCCAGCGCCGTCACGTCCACGGCGGCGTGGGGCGCATAGGAGACCCCGTCGACCACCAGCAGCCCGCCCGCGGCGTGCACCCGTTCGGCGATCTCGGCGACCGGGTTGAGGGTGGCCGCGATGTTCGAGGCGTGGGTGACGGCCACGATGCGGGTGCGGTCGCTCAGCAGGTCGTCGAGGCCACCCAGGTCGAGCAGCCCCGTGGCCGGGTCCACCTGCCATTCCCGTACGGTGAGACCGATGTCGCCGAGGCGCCGCCATGCGCCGATGTTGGCCTCGTGGTCCTGGTTGGTGACGATCACCTCGTCGCCGGGATCCAGACGGGCGCGCAGGGCATGCGCGAGCACGTAGGTGTTCTGAGTGGTGGAGGGGCCGAAGTGGATCTCGCCGGGGTCGGCATTGAAGGTGGCGGCCAGCCGGACCCGGGCCTCGTCCATGGCCTCCCCGGCGGCTCGGGACGGCCCGAAGTCCCAGTACGGCTGCACCTTGGTGGCGCTGAAGAAGTGCTCCAGGCGATCGATCACCTGGCGGGGCACGTAGCTGCCGCCGGCGTTCTCGAGGTGGGCCCACCCCTTGCTCTCTGGATGGGAGAAGGCGGGGAACTGGGCCCGCACGAAGTCGACGTCGAGCTGAGGCACGGGGGCAGTCTAAGGTTCGGCCCCGGCGATGGGAGGAGGCGACGCCATGAGTGACTGGGAGCTACTGGTCGGCGGGGTCGACTTCGGCGAGGGTCCGCGCTGGCACGAGGGCCGGCTCTGGTACTCCGACTTCTACCAGCGCTGTGTCTACGTGGTCTCCGCGGACGGCGAGCGTGTCGCCATGTTGTCGGACCTCGAGGACCGGCCGTCCGGGCTCGGCTGGCTGCCCGGTGGCGAGCTGCTGGTGGTCGCGATGACGACGCGACGGGTTCTACGCGACGATGGCGGCACCCTGGTCGAGCACGCCGACCTGTCGGAGCTGGCGGCCTGGCACTGCAACGACATGGTGGTCTCGGCCACGGGGAACGCGTACGTGGGCAACTTCGGCTTCGATCTCGAGGGCGCGGCGGACTTCGCCAGCACCGCGGTCGTCCTGGTCCGGCCCGACGGCTCGGCCGAAGTTGCTGCCGACGACGTCAGGTTCCCGAACGGCTCGGTCATCACCCCTGACGGCAAGACGCTGATCGTCGGGGAGAGCTTCGGCGCGGGGTACGAGGCGTGGACCATCCTCGACGACGGCACCCTCGCCGACCGGCGCCGCTGGGCCGACATCGCCGGCACCGCGCCCGACGGTTGCACCCTCGACGCCGCCGGAGCCATCTGGTTCGCGGACGCCATCGGCAGCCAGGTGGTGCGGGTCCTCGAGGGCGGCGAGGTCACCCATCGGGTGCCCACCCCCCAGCCCACGTTCGCGTGCATGCTCGGCGGCGACGACGG
>JBFINV010000038.1:0-12426 GCA_041611015.1 Acidimicrobiales bacterium
CGCCGGGGCCGTGCGGGGCGACGCCGGCGGGTGTGCTCACGGGCCTGTTCGCTCGACGAAGTCGACCATGGCCTCGACCGTCTGGAAGTTCTCGAGGATCACGTCGGCGGGATCGATCACCATGTCGAGCTCGGTCTCGAGGTGGACCACGATCTGGATGACGCCGAGAGAGTCGACCATGCCGCTGAGCAGCAGGTCCGTCCTGGGGTCGATGTCCTCACCGGGACCGAGCAGCTCCGCGGTGATGAACTTCACGAGACGTTCAGCCAGGTCGCTCATTGCTGCGGCTCCAACGTCAGCGCCGCTGCGGCCCCGCGGTCGACTTTGCCACTCGGGGTCGTGGGCAGCGAGGCCACGGTCATCAGCCGGTGAGGCACCGCATGCGCCGGCAGGGACGAGCCCAGTCGGGCCAGGGCGTCCTCACCGAGCACCGCCACCCCGGGGGCCAGCGTCACCAGCCCGGCGACGACGGGCAGCCCGTCGGGGCCGTCGATCACCACTGCAACCGCCTGGGCCACACCGTCGAGGCCACTCAGGGCGGTGTCGACCGCCTCCAGCTCGACCCGCTGGCCCCGCACCTTCACCTGGTTGTCGACCCGGCCCACGAACACCAGGTTGCCATCGTCGTCCTCGGCCACCAGGTCGCCGGTGGCGTACCAGTCGCCGGCGCCGTCGGGCCCGGCGACGAACGCGGCCCGGGTGAGGTCGGGGCGGTCCCAGTATCCGTCCATGACGGTGTCGGTGCGGACGAGCAGCTCGCCGTCGACGACAGCCAGCTCGGTGCGGTCCCAGGCCCGACCGATCGGCACCGGGCGATCCCCGGGAGGCCCGTCGAGGTGGTGATAGGTGCACTGGTTGACCTCCGCCGGCCCGTACACGTTGGAGAACCGGGCATTGGAGATGTGAGCCATCAGCCGACCGAGGGCCTCGGGCGGGAACACCTCGCCACCGAACAGGACCCATCGCAGCGACGACAGGTCGCGGTCGGCGAGGGCGCCCCGTTCGAGGAGGAGGCGCAGCACCGAGGGCACCGAGTACCAGACGGTGGCCCGCTCCTCCTCGATGAGGCTGCTCAGGCTGGCGGGCAGGCGCAGGTAGGGCTCGGGCACGAGGAGCGCGGCTGCCCCGGCGATGGGCCCGGCGAAGAGCTCGAAGGTGGACTGGTCGAAGTGCAGCGGGGCGATGTTGGCCAGGAGATCGTCGGGCCGCAGGCCGTAGAGCGCGGCTGCCCGGCGGGCGTAGGCCAGGCCGCTGCCGTGGGTGTGCACGATCCCCTTCGGCCGACCGGTCGAACCCGACGTGTACATGAGGTAGGCCATCGAGTCGGCCCCGATCGCGGGCATCGCCACCTCCACGTCGGGGTCGTGGTCGATCACCGCCGGGTCCAACAACACGACGTCGGGCCGGAGCTCCGCCAGGCGGGACTGGCGTGGGGCCTTGGTGTCGGCCAGCACCACCGTTGCCCGGGCGTCGGCGATCAGGTCGGCGACGTAGCCGGGGTCTGCCGCAGGGTCGAGGGGCACGTACGCGGCGCCGGCGCGCAGCACCGCGTGCACCGCGGTCATGGAGTCGACCGACTTGTGCAGCCAGAGGCCCACCCGATCGCCGGGTGCGACGCCGGCGTCCAGTAGGCGGGCCGCGAGGCGACGACAGCGGCCGTCGAGCTCGCCGTAGCTCAGCTCACGACCGGCACTGCGAACGGCCACTGCGCCCCCTTGGCGGGCGGCCGCGTCGGGCACCAACCGGGCCAGGATGTCAATCACGGGCTGAGCGACCCGTAGGGATCGTAGGGGTCGGCCGGGACCGGGTTGAGCTCCACGTCGACGCCCTCGTCGAGACGCTCGGCATGGTCCAGTACCATCTCCGCCGCCACCAGGTCCTCGAGGGCCCAGCCCGTGGAGTCGAAGACGGTCAGGTCGGCGCGGGTTGCCTCGCAGCGGCCACGGTCACGGACCAGGGTCGCCAGGTCGGGGCCCAGCTCGTCCTCGGTGAGCACCTGGCTCTCGCCCTCGGCGAGGCACTGGGCCACCACATCGGGGCAGACCAGCGCCCGGCGCACCAGCGTCGGCGGGAGCTCCAGCTTGCCCGGGAAGTCTGCGCCCACTGCGTTGATGTGGAGCCCTGGTCGGTGGGGCCCGTCGGGCAGCACCGGAGGGGCCCCGATGTCGACCGAGGTCGCGGTGCAGACGATGTCGGCCTCGGCCAGCATCGCAGCCAGATCGGAGGCGCCGATCAGCTCGAACTCGATGCCGGGCACCGGTACCCGCCCCGGCAGGGTGGAAGCAACCTCGGCGTCGGCGTCGTACGCCAGTACCCGGGAGACGGACCGAACCCGGGAGATGGCATGGATCTGGGTGACCGCCTGGGCCCCGCACCCCACCACCCCGAGGGTCCGAGCGTCCTCGATGGCCAGCACGTCGGTGGCCACCGCCGATGCTGCCCCGGTTCTGAGCGCAGTGAGGAAGGTGGCCTCGCACAGGGCCAGGATCCGTCCGTCGGTGGTGTCGAGGATGGAGGTGGTGGCGAGCACGCTCGGGAGCCCGCGCTCGGTGGGGTTGGTCGGGTGGTAGCCCACAGTCTTGATCGACACCCGACGACCGAGATCCAGGGTGGGCATCCACTCGATCAGGCCCAGGTCGGGCTTGGCGTAGTGGAAGCCGGTGCGGTCGAAGGTGACCAGCCTCTCGGGGTCGTGCGAGCTACACGCCGCCACGAGACGCTCGATCAGCTCGTCGTAGAGGGCATCCAGGCCCACGTCTCGAACGATCGCAGACAGCGCTTGTGAACCGAGTATTCGCGTCGTTGACACCTGTGGGCCGCCCAGTCGTGTTCGGTCAGCGTCGCGAGGCACTCGATGCGACCGAGAACCACCGGACGGGCAATCATGGTAGGTCCTCGGCCCACCGAGCCGAAATTGGCTGATCTACCCAGGACCCACCGGGCGGCACGAAGCGTGGACGCATGAACACCAGCAGATCGACGACCTCCGATACGGGTGATCTACCCAGTGCCGGGGCGAGGTCGAGGCAGGCACAATGAAGCGACGGAATCCGCCAGCCAGGACGGGCACCATGGAGCTCACATCCAACGGCCACCCCGTCGATCGCAGCGCGATCGGCCAGCTGGTCGCGGCCACCGAGCTGCTCGGCGACCCGTCTGCCCTCCGGGAAGCGATGGACGAGCGCGGCTACCTGTTCTTCCCCGCCCTGATCCCGGCCGAGACCGTGCTCGCCGCCCGGCGGGAGATCCTCACCAAGTACGCCATCATCGGCGAGATCGACGACCGGGGCTTCGGGGGCACCGGCAGCGTGATGGACGGGCTGGCTGCGGAGCCCGACGCGCTCGCTCGGGTCAACCTCCGGGCGTTCAGCGACTCGGTGCGGTCCGGAGCCTGCTACAGCGCGGTTGTCGAGGCCGAGCCGCTCATGGCGATGTACGCCGACCTGCTTGGTGCCGAGGTGCGCTGCTTCGACTTCCGCTGGCCCCGCTTCGTCCGTCCCGGCGAGGGCTGCGGGTTCCACTGCGACGGCCCGTACATGAACCGGGGAACGGACCTGATCTACTCGAGCTGGATCCCGCTGGGCGACGTCCCTCCCGAGGAGGGGGCCCTCATGCTGCTGGCGGGCAGCCACCGCAGCGAGGACCTGCAGCGGGGCTACCTGGCCATGGACGCCGACCGGGATGCGCTGGTGTGGCTCGACGACGACCCGGCCGAGGTGCAGCGCCGCTACGGCATCCAGTGGCTCACCACCAGCTTCCAGCCGGGGGACGTCCTGTGCTTCACCATGCACACGCTGCACGGGGCCTTCGACAACCAGAGCGCGGACGGTCGGTGCCGGCTGTCCTCGGACTCCCGCTACCAGCGCGCCGACGAGCCCGCGGACGAGCGCTGGAACGGGCTGGACCGCCTCGGCCAGGTCGAGGGCCACGGTGGCAGCCGGGTGTTCTACCCCGGGCTGGGACGCTGGCGCAACGCCGACTTCCAGGACGAGTGGAAGTACGTCGACGAGCGGGGCCGGATCGTGCTGTCGCAGGAGAGCTCGTGAGCGTCGATCCGGGCCACGCCCTCGATGCCCTGTTGGACCTCGACCACCCGCTCAAGCGCGAGACCGCCGAGTGGGCCCGGTCGGTCTTCGGCGACGATGACGTGCTGGGACGCGACGAGCGCTGCGAGTTCTCCGAGGCCGGCTGGAAGCTCTGCGCCGACCACGGCATCTTGGGGCTGCGGGTACCCGAAGCCGACGGGGGCCAGGGCCGGGACCTGGTCTCGGCGCTGCTGGTGTTGGAGGGCCTGGGGCTGGGCTGTCCCGACAACGGCCTCACCTTCGCAGTGGCCAGCCAGATCTGGGCCATCCAGGGGGCCCTGGTGCGGTTCGGCTCCGAGGAGCAGCGCCGGCGCTGGCTCCCTCCGATGGTGCGGGGCGAGGTCCTGGGCGCGTTCGCCATCAGCGAGCCCCAGGCCGGGTCGGACAGCTTCGCACTCGGCACCACCGCGGTGCGCCAGGACGACGGCAGCTACCGCCTCGACGGCACCAAGGCCCACATCACCATGGGGCCTCGCTGCGACGTGATGCTGGTGTTCGCCTCCACCCGACCCGACGCGGGCCGCTGGGGGCTGTCGGCGTTCGTGGTGCCGATGGACACCCCCGGCGTCCACCAGCACCCCACCCGCCCCAAGATGGGGATGCGGACCACGCCGTTCGGCAACGTCGACCTCGACGGGGTGGAGGTCGGCGCCGACGCCCTGCTGGGGCACGAGGGTTCGGGTGCCAGCATCTTCGCGAAGTCGATCGAGAGCGAGCGGGCGTACCTGTTCGCCACCAGCCTGGGGGCCATGGAGCGCCAGCTGCACGCGACCGTGAAGTACGCCCGGGAGCGGGAGGCCTTCGGTCAGCCCATCGGCGGGTTCCAGGCGGTGTCCCACCGGGTGGCCGACATGAAGCTGCGCCACGAGACGGCCCGGCTGTTGCTGTACAAGGCAGCCTTGCTGGAGGAGACCGGCCGCCCGGTCACCGACGCCGCGGCGATGGCCAAGCTGGCGGCGAGCGAGGCGGGGGTGGCGTCGGGGCTCGACGCCGGGGTCATCCACGGCGCGGTGGGCTACATCTCGTCGGAGGGCGTGGAGAGGGAGCTACGCGATGCCATCGGGGGGCTGATCTACTCGGGGACCTCCGACATCCAGCGCAACATCATCGCCCGCATGCTGGGGGTGGGGTGACCGTGCGCCGCGCTGGGTTGGTCCTTGTGGTCGCCGCCCTGGCGATGTCGACCTGGTTCGTGGGCACTGCGTCGGCGCACCGCATCGACGAGAGCTACATCTACGTCGACATCTACGACGACACCATCGCCGGCCGGCTGCAGTTCAACACCCGCGAGCTCAACGCGGTGCTCGACCTCGATCTCCCCGAGAACGAGAACGTCGACGCCGGGCCCGCAGTCGCCGCGGCCCGCGACGAGATCTTCGCCTACGCCGAGGGCCGGTTCGGCATCGGCGGCGACGGGGTGCCCTGGACCGTGGAGTACGTGGACATCGCGGCCTTCCCCACCGAGGCGGGCAACTTCGTGATCCTGCACTTCGAGATCGAGGAGAGCTTCGACGCGGTCCCCGACGAGCTCGACGTCCGCTACACGGCCTTCTTCGACGAGGTCGACGGCCACATCGCCCTGTTCCACATCGACAACTACTGGCAGGGCGGCAGCTACCTCAACGAGTCCCAGGCCCTCAACACCCTGGTGCCGTTCTCCGCGAGCAACACCAGCCAGAGCTTCGACATCGACGACCCCAGCTTCTGGAAGGGGTTCCGGGGCGTGATCGTGCTGGGCATCGACCACATCAAGATCGGCTCGGACCACATCCTGTTCATCATCGCCCTACTGCTCCCGTCGGTGCTGGTGTACACCTCGCGCGGCTGGGAGCCCTCGGCCGGGTTCGTGTCGAGCCTGTGGCGGGTCACCAAGCTGGTGACGATGTTCACGCTGGCCCACTCGATCACCCTGTCCCTCGCCGGCCTCGGGGTCTTCGAGCTCCCGAGCCGGCCGGTCGAGGTCATCATCGCGCTGTCGATCATCCTCGCTGCGCTGCACAACCTCCGGCCCCGCTGGGCCAACAAGGAGTGGGGCCTGGCCTTCGGGTTCGGCCTCTTCCACGGCCTGGGTTTCGCCGGCCTGCTCACCGACCTGGGCCTCGACCGTTCCAACCGGGTGTGGTCGCTGTTGGCGTTCAACGTGGGCGTCGAGATCGGCCAGCTGGCCATCATCGGCCTGGTGTTCCCAGCCATCTACCTGCTGCGCCGCACCCGGCTCTACGACGTCGGCTTCCGGGTGGGGTCGGTCGCGCTGGCGGTCCTGGCCACCGGGTGGATGCTCGAGCGAATGTTCGAGACCGACCTCCGCGTCAACCGGGTGGTCAATCCCCTGATCCACACGCCGCGGGCGTACTGGGCCATGGCGGTGGTCACCGTGGTGGCCCTCGCGATCCGCTGGGTCGAGGGCGACCGGAACCGGCTGCTCGACCCGGCGCCTGGGGCGGAGGCGCCCGACGAGGCCGAGCGAGTGCTGGTGCGGAGCGACGGCTGAGCCTCGGTCCGCTCCTCAGAAAGCGGCGTCTGCCAGGTCTCGCTCGGGCTGGGACCGATGCCGTTGGGCCCGGCGTTCGGTCCAGTCGGTCAAGTGCTTGGCGCCCCACAGCCCGATCAGCGCCACCGCGACGCCGACCAGCACGTCGACCACGTAGTGGTTGGCGGTGAGCACCACCGACATGGTCATGAGGACCGGGGACACCAGCGGCAGGTACCGCAGCGTGGCGTGTCGGATCGCCTTGAACAGCACGATGCCGACCAGCAGGTTCCAGCCCACGTGCAAGCTGGGCATGGCCGCGAACTTGTTCACGATCGACGGCGGCTGCAGGTACTTGTAGGACGTCGACAGCTCGGCGACGGTGTCACTGAAGCCGTCGAGGAAGCGGGGCGGGGCCACCGGGTAGGTGATGAAGAAGATCAGCCCGATGGCACCCGAGACGATGATGGCGTTGCGGAACAGCACGTAGCCCCGCTTGTTGTAGCGGTACAGCCACAAGAACGCCCCGATCACCACCGGCCAGTGGAGCCAGTTGTAGACCCAGTTGAAGAAGGTGACGACCGAGGTGTTGCCGAGGATCTGGTCCTGGGCCCAGTTCTCGATGTCGATCCCGACGCGGCGCTCGAAGCGCAAGAGCGCCTGGGCATTCTTGAAGGCTGCGGCCTCGGCACCCTTGGTGGCCGTGCGCACGCCGAAGTAGAGCAAGGCGGCCGCGGTGACCAGGACGAATTGAGCCGTGAAGCCGGCCCAGGGTGTGGTCCGTTCCCGCTTGGCCTCGATGTGGGGGTTGAAGGCGTCGATGACGCGGCGGATGAACCCTGGCTCGGAGCGATCGGCCGTGCCCATGACATCACCCCCGTACGGCCCGCTCGTGGCGCCCTCGGCTCAGCGTCTCGGTGTCGAACGTAACAAAACCGCAACACCGGGAGAAGGCGCCCCGACCGTGCCATGTGGCACAGCGGGCCGCCCGTCCGGGACGATGTCCGGCGTGGTGAGACCGGGTCCCCGGGTCCGACTCAGCTCTCGCCGAGCCAGACGTTGGCCCGGTCGAGGAGGAACTCCGACACCGCGTAGGCCCGCTCGAACACCCCGGTGAGGTGCTCCTGCGCCAGGTAGATCTTGGCCAGGGACACCTCGGTGCGGGCGGTGATGTTGAGGCTGCGCTCGGGTGAATCGGTGACCGTCGGAAAGACGTCGACCGCGGAGACCTCGAGGGGCAGGTCGGTGCCGCCGATCCCGGCCAGCTCGGTGGCCAGCACCAGGAGATCGGGACCGTTGGGCAGCGGCGGCAGCGCCCAGGTGATGATCAGCGGGAGCTGGTGGTCGTCGGGGGGCTCGGCGGTGTCGTCGAGCTCGACGACGACGTCCTCGAACGCCAGCATCACCCGGGGTTCGACGTCGAGGGAGATGTGGACGTCCAAGGGGCCACCGCAGGCATGCGCCGGGTGCAGGTCCACCTCCCACGCCTGGCGCATCGTGTAGGTCTCCACGAAGTGGCGCTCGTCGTGGATGTGGAAACCATGATCGGCGGCGTGGTCCTTGAGGTCGGCGATGAAGGTCGCGATGTCGACGATCGCCATGTCTGGTGCCGACTCCTGGGTCTGGGAACGGTGCTCGGGTGCCGAGCCGGGGAGAGCCATGCCCCGGCCCACCGTGCCCGGCAGGATACCGTCGGCGCATGGATACTGCCGCCCTCCTGGAGCTGTTCGGGACGGTCGCCGTGGCCGTCCGCCGGGAGCTCGACGCCCTGATCGACTGGGGCCGCGCCGCGGGCCATCCGGGTCAGTACCGCCACGACGTGGTGGCCGACCGGGTGGCGGTACCGCTGCTCGTCGACGCCGGGTTGGGCGTCCTCTCGGAGGAGTCCGGCCTGCATCCGGGCAGCCTGGACGTGACTGCGGTGCTCGACCCTGTGGACGGCTCGACGAACGCGTCGATGGGGCTGCCGTGGTTCGCCACCTCCATCTGCGCCGTCGACGCCGGGGGCCCCCTCGCTGCCCTGGTGGTGAATCAGGCCCTGGGGATCACCTACACCGCGGCCCGCGGCGAGGGTGCCTGGCGCGACGGGGTGGCGATCGCACCCACGGCCTGCGCGTCGCTCGCCGACGCCGTCGTCATCCTCAACGACGTGCCCCGGGGTCACCTGGGGTGGCGCCAGTACCGGGTGCTGGGCGCGGCTGCGCTGGATCTCTGCGCGGTGGCCGACGGCACCGTGGACGGGTTCGTCGACCTCTCGGGCGGCCTGGCGCCCTGGGACCACCTGGGTGGGCTGCTGGTGTGTCAGGAGGCAGGGGCTGCGATCGGTTCGGTGCATGGTGGCGACGTGCTGGACGCCTCACCCGATGCTCGACCGGCCCCGGTCGCCGGGGCCACTGCGGCGCTGCGCGACGAGCTGCGGCGAGCGGTCGCCGGCTGATGCTGCACCGGCTGGCCCTGCGGCTGTTCGGGCTGTTGCCGGGCAAGGCCCGCTCCCGGGTGATCCGGGTGCTGTACCCCACCTTCACCGCAGGCTCGGTGGTGTGCCTGACCGACCCGTCGGGGCGGGTGCTGCTCGCCCGCCACTCGTACTCGTCGGGCTGGGGGCTGCCGGGCGGGCTCATCGGCCGCAACGAGGACCCGGCCGCGACCGCGACGCGGGAGATGCGCGAGGAGCTGGGCCTCGAGCTGGTGCTCGACGGCCCGCCGCTCCCCTACAAGCCCCCGGGGCGGCGCCACTTCAACTTCATCTACCGGCTGTCGTTCGACCCCGCGTCAGCCGATCCGCTGACCAGCCAGTCCCCCGAGATCCTGGCTGTCGACTGGTTCCCGCTCGACACCCTGCCCGAGCTGGCCGAATACACCGGCGAGTTCCTCGCCGCCCTCGGCATGCTCCCCCACCCCACACAGCCGAGCGGCGACTAGGCCGAGCTGGGCGGTGCCCGATCAGGCACTCTGCAGGTTGTGTACCTCGGCGGTGCGCTCCTGCGGTGGTCCGACCAGACCGCCCTGCACGGTCGGCAGTGTGGGCATGAGAACGTCCGAGATGAACCGGTCACAGGAATCCTTCGAGTCCCACACCGCAGCCACGAGCCACCCGCCGTCGCACGGCCCGGCGGCGTGATACACCTGGCCGGCCGGCAGGCCGCCTTCGGGATGCACCGCCTTCACCGTCGCGTTGTACTGGTCCTGGGTGCCGCCCTCGTAGAAGTGGGTGATCATGTAGGCCATGGCGCATCCTTCCTGTCGGGATGGGCCAAACCTGTCACGCCGATCGAGTCTCGGCAACTGGGCTCCTCCGCCTGCGAGGCCCCGGGACCGGCGCTGAGCGCGATCATTGAGGCGTGGACGAGCCGTGTGGTTCGGAGCTGGAAACTGCCGCTCTAACCCATCACCGCGACGGCGACTACGCAGCCGCGCTCGCCGCTTACGAGGCCGCCCACGCCGCCTGGTTGCTGGAGGGCGATCTCGCCAGCGCGGCCCGATCGGCCCGGGCCGTGGCCTGGTTCCGGGGATGGATCTTCGGCGACTGGGCTGTCCATCGGGGATGGATGAGCCGGGCCCGGAGCATCCTGGAGCAGCAGCGCGCCGAACCCCGCCACCAGGGCTGGCTCCTGCTCGACGAAGCCCAGCGTGGCCACGATGTCGACGACCAGAGGATCCGGTATCAGAACGTGATCAGCCTGGCCCGCCGGCTCCGGGACCCGGATCTGGAGTGCGAGGCCCGGACCTCCCTCGGGGTGATGCTGGTGTTCTCGGGGCTGGTCGAGGAGGGCATGGCCCAGCTCGACGAGACCCTGGCCGCCATCTGCGCCGGTGAGGTCGAGGAGCTGCCCGTCCTCGAGGGGAGCCTCTGTGGTCTGCTCAACGCCTGCGAACGCACCAACGACGTGGCCCGGGCCGAGGGGTGGCTGCGGGCTGCCGACCCGGTCATCGTCGAGCGGAACCTGGTGGCGGTGGCCGGCTACTGCCGAACCCACTACGCGGGCGTGCTCATCGCGGCCGGACGGTGGGCCGAGGCCGAGACCGAGCTGACGGAGGCCGTGCACTCGCTGCCGGAGGGGCTGACGGTCCGAACCAGCGCCCTGTGCCGGCTGGCCGATCTCCGGATCCGGCAGGGACGCCTCGAGGAGGCCGCGGTCCTGCTCGCCGGCCTCGATGTCCACGACGACGCGGCGCGTCCGCTGGCGACCCTGTTCCTCATGCGAGACGAGCCCGAATGCGCAGTCGAGCTTCTCGACCGAGCCCTTTCACTGCCGCGGGAAGATCACGTCAGCGCGCCCCTGCTCGCTCTGGCCGTGCAAGCGCACGTGGCGCGCGACGACCTCGCCGCCGCTCGGGCGGCAGCCCAGCGGCTCGGCGAGCTGGCGCGCCAGCAGCCGTCGACGTACATCAGGGGCATCGCGGCCCTGGCCGAAGCGGCGACGTGCGATGGCAGCGGCGACCCGGCCGCCTGCCTGCGGCTCGCGATCACGCACCTCGGCGCGGCCAGGATGCCCTACGAAACAGCCCTCGCTCGGCTGGAGCTGGCTCGGCTGCTCGCCGCCGACCGGCCCCGGGCCGCCCGAGCCGAAGCCACCGCAGCGCTCGCCGCGCTGGAACAGATGGGGGCGGCCCGCCACGTCGACGCAGCCGAATCCGTGCTGCGCACCCTCGGGGTCCCCACCCGGCCGGGACCGAGGGGTGGGCAGACCCTGACGAGCCGGGAACAGGAGGTGCTCCACCTGCTCGGCCACGGCCTGTCCAACGCCGAGATCGCTGGGCGGCTCTACATCAGCACCAAGACCGTCGAGCACCACGTGTCCCGGATCCTGGCCAAGCTGGGGCTGCGAAACCGGGCCGAGGCTGCGGTGCACTCCTTTCGATCCGGGAAATGAGGCCGGGCATCGGGGTATTCCCCGATGCCCCTCGCACATCGCCGTTGCAGGATCAGCCCATGACGTACACACAGGCGACACCGATCGCCAACACCGACATGGCAGCGATCTGGGACGGAGAGGAGGGCGACGATTGGACCGACAACGCGGATCGGTACGACGCCACCGACCGCTGGATCGCAGCCCGCTTCCACGCCGAGGTCGCCATCGCTGCGACCGACCTCATCCTCGACATCGGATGCGGCACCGGCACCTCGACCCGAACCGTGGCGCGCAAGGCCCGGTCCGGCCAGGTCCTCGGCATCGACCTGTCGTCCCGGATGCTCGAGTACGCCCGGGGCCGCAGCCAGCTCGAGGGCCTCACGAACGTCGAGTACGTGAGGGGCGATGCTCAGGTCCACCCGTTCCCATCCGACGCGTTCGACGTGGCGATCAGCACGTTCGGCGCGATGTTCTTCGTCGACCCGGTCGCAGCGTTCACCAACATCGGGCGAGCACTGCGCTCGGGGGGCCGGATCGCGCTGCTCTCTTGGCAGCGCTTCGAGGACAACAGGTGGCTCACGGCGATCCTCGACGCGGTCGCTGACGGTCGGGACCTGCCTGCGCCCGCGCCCGGCGAGCCGGGTCCGTTCGGGCTCGCGGTCGCGGACGACGTGCGCCAGATCCTCGATCGGAGCGGCCTGGTGGACGTGCGACTCGTACCGATTGCCGAGCCCTTCTGCCTCGGCAGCGACGCCGAAGACGCCTGGGAGTTCGTGTCCACCATGGGGTTGGTGCGAGGCCTGACCGAGGAGCTGGCTCCCGAGGCCAAGGCCCGCGCCCTCGACAATCTGCGGGCCCTGGTCGCCGATCACGAGACCGCCGAGGGGGTGCTGCTGGAGTCGGCCGCGTGGCTCATCACGGCTGGCCGACCCTGAGCGCCCGCCTCTCGACGCCCCCGGCGACGGGACCGCCCGCCCCCCGACTGCTCCCCCGCTACCCTCGACACGGCGGGCGC
>JBFINV010000039.1:0-12392 GCA_041611015.1 Acidimicrobiales bacterium
CTCGCTGCGCTGCGGGCGGGCGGCGGGACCCGCTCCCGGCGCCACCCGTGCGGCTGCGCCCGACAGGCTGGCGCCTGCGGGCGTCCGGCGGGCCGGGTTGTCGCGGCGTCCAGCGGGGAGGGAGGGAGGGCCGGCCTGCGGCCGGCCCGGTGGGGTCTGCCTCCCACCTTGCACCACCGACACGGGCGCGCCCTGCAGCGGCCGGCCCGGTGGGGTCTGCCTCCCACCTTGCACCACCGATGCGCTCCCGAGGCGCGGCGATGGTCATACGGGCGGGACCTTCTTGACCTTCAGCTCGGCGCCGGGTTCGTACTCCTCGAACTCGGGCACGGTGTGCATCCACTCGCCCAGACGTTCCTTGTCGTGGAGCAGGTCGGCGATCCTGAGCTCGGAGAACTCGTACTCCGGGCTCCAGAAGAGGGCCTCGAACGGGCAGACCTCGACGCAGATGCCGCAGAACATGCAGAGGCCGAAGTCGATGTCGAAGCGGTCGAGCGCGTTCTTCTGGCGGGGGCTGCCCCCGGCCCGCCGGGGCGGCGCCAGGTACTTGTGACCCTCGATGTAGATGCACCAGTCCGGGCACTCCCGGGCACAGAGCATGCAGACGGTGCAGTTCTCCTCGTGAAGGGCGATGACCCCCCGGGCCCGGGTGGGTGGCGCCTCCTTGACGTGGGGGTACTGCACCGTGTGGGCCCCGACGCTCGGACGGGGCACCGGGTTGCGGAGCCCGTCGGGGAACAGGGTCCGCATCATGGTGCGGAACGTGACCCCGAGGCCCTTCATCAGACCAGGTAGCTGAGCCATGACTACACCGCGACTTTCAGGACGCCGGTGACGACGATGTTCACCAGGCTCAGGGGGATGAGGAACTTCCAGGCCAGGCGCTGCAGCTGGTCTTCCCGGAACCGCGGATAGGTGAAGCGGAACCAGTAGATGAGGAACGCCACGAGCATCATCTTGCCGAACAGGACCAGCGGTCCGATCACGTTGAAGATGTTGTTGGCGGGGTCGATGCCCGGGATCCACCAGCCCCCCAGGAACAGCACCGCGGCCACCGCCGAGAACACCCCGGCGGTGGCGAACTCGCCGATGAAGAACAGCAGGAACCGGATGCCCGAGTACTCGGTGAGGTAGCCCGAGATCAGCTCGGACTCGGCGATGGGCATGTCGAACGGGGGCTGGGTCAGCTCCGCCTGCACCGCCACCATGAAGATGAAGAACCCCACGAACTGCGTGATGATGAACGGGTTCCCGATGCCGCCCCAGCCGAAGATCTCGCCCTGCGCCTGGGCGAGCACGATGCCCTGCATGTTCATGGTGCCGGCCTGGATGACCACCCCGACCACTGCCAGGATCAGCGGCAGCTCGTAGGCGATCAGCTGGCCCGCAGCCCGCAGCCCGCCGAGCAGCGAGTACTTGTTGGCCGAGGACCAGCCTGCCATGAGGATCCCGATCACGGAGATCGACGACACGGCCAGCCCGAAGTAGATGCCCACGTCCAGGTCCACGAACGTGGCGTCGGGCCCACCGGGCAGCACCAGGACCAGCAAGAAGGTGCTCATCAGCACCACGAACGGCGCGGCGGCGAAGACGAACCGGTCGGCCTTGGTGGGGAAGATGTCCTCCTTCTGGACCCACTTCCCGACCTCGGCCATCAGCTGCAGCGAGCCGTAGGGCCCGGCCTCCATGGGCCCGAGCCGGCTCTGCATGAAGCTCATCATCTTGAACAGGTAGAGGTAGACGATGGTGCCAGCCGGGATGAGCACGGCCACCAGGCCCACCCCCACCTTGATGAGGGTCTCCTGCCAGTACGCGAGCTCGACCGCGAGGACGTCCATCAGCTCTTGCTGTCTCCTCTACGCGTCCCGCTCATCGATCGATGTCCCCCAGGATGCCAGGGCCCGAGCGGCCCGTCGGCGAAGCCGACAAGAGCGGACGAGACAGCGTGGAGACGAACCGGTTCATCGATCGATGTCCCCGAGGATGAAGTACAGCGACCCCAAGATCGCGATGATGTCGGGGACGAACACGCCCTTGAGCACCCACGGGCAGATGGAGATGTTCGAGAAGCTCGCAGAGCGGATCTTGACCCGGAACGGCACCAAGTCGCCCTTGGAGACGATGTAGTAGCCCATCACCCCCAGCGGGTTCTCGGTGGCCACGTAGGCCTCACCCGCGGGGACCTTGATGATGCGGGGCACCTTGGCCATGACCGGCCCCGCCGGGATGTTGTCGAGCAGCTGGTCCACGATGTGGCACGCCTCGCGCGTCTCCTGCAGCCGCACCCAGAAGCGGGAGTACGAGTCACCGTCGGGGTGGGTCCAGACCCGCCAGTCCACCTGGTCGTAGACCAGGCCGCAGGGCAGGTCGCGCCGCAGGTCCCAGTCCACGCCCGAGCCCCGCAGATTGGCCCCCGACAGGCCGTACGCCAGGGCCACGTCGCCGGGGATGATCCCGATCCCCCGGGTCCGGGCCTGGAAGATCTCGTTGCCGGCGACCAGGTCCTCCATCTCGTCGCAGAACCGGCGCATGCGGTCCATGGCGCCCCGGGTCTCCTCGATCCAGCCCTTGGGGAGATCGTCCTTGAGCCCACCGATCCGGTCGAAGTTGGGGTGGAAGCGGCCGCCGGTGACCCGCTCGATCTGGTTGAGGACGTACTCGCGATCACGGAAGGCGAAGAAGACCGGGGTGGTGGCGCCGATCTGGACCGCCATGTCCCCCAGGAACAGGCTGATGTTGGCGATGCGGCTGAGCTCGAAGAGGATGGTCCTGATCCACTGGGCCCGGGGTGGGGCCTCGACCTCCATGAGCTGCTCTGCGGCCAGGATGAACGGCACCTCGTTGGCGAAGCTGCCGAGCCAGTCGATGCGGTTGATGAGGGTGGTGACCTGGGGGTAGGTGCGGACCTCGGCCAGCTTCTCGTAGCCCCGGTGCATGTAGCCGAGGATGGGCTCGGCGGCGACCACCTGCTCTCCATCCAGCTTGGCGATCAGGCGCAGGGTGCCGTGGGTGGCCGGGTGCTGGGGTCCCAGATTGAGGGTCATGCCCTCGTCGGTCTCGATCTCGAGGTTGACCCGGGCGTCGGCCGCCTGTGCGGCGATGTAGGCGAGCTGCTCGCGTTCGGTGACGGTCACGAGTCCTCCTCCCGCGGTGCTGTCGCCGCCATCGGGCGGGCCGCGACCCGCCTCACGAGTCCTCCCCCGGCATGAGCTCGACGTCGACGATGCCGGGCCAGGGCTTCATGCGCCGCGACAGCAGCGGGTAGTCCTTGCGCAGCGGGTACCCCTCGAAGGCCCCGGGCAGGTAGAGCTTGCGGACGTCGGGATGACCGTCGAACGCCACACCGAACATCTCCATGGCCTCCCGCTCGTGCCAGTTGGCGCCGGGGAAGACCGGGACCAGGGTCTCGACCCGGGGGTCCTCGTCGGCGAGGTCGGCCTTGATCATGACCCCGATGTGGCGGGTCACCGAGTGGATGCGGCACATCACCTGGAAGCGGGTGTCGCCACCGGTGTAGCCCCACTCCATGGGGGCGGCCTCGCGGGGCTCGGCGCTGTCCTGTTCGGTGTCGAGCTCGCGACCGTAGGGCGACGGCATCCAGTCGATGACCGAGAGCCAGTCGAAGAATCGGCAGTCGAGAGCGTCGCGAACGGCGGTGACGGCAGGCACCCAGCGCGCGGGATCGACCCGGATCCACAGCCCCCGGCGAGGCTCGATGTGGGAGTCCACCAGCATGTCGCCGAGGCCATCGGCCAGCGCGGCCAGGGCGGCCTCGGCCTGCTCGTCGGTCTCGACGACCTCCTCTTCGGGCTCGGCGACTGCGGTGGTGGTGCCGGCGTCGCCCTCGGCCGGCTCGGGGGCTGCAGCTGTGGCCGCAGCCTCGCGACGGGCTCGGGCCTCGGCCGCCTTCTTCAAGAGGTGCTCGGGGACCTCCGTCATCGGCTGTCCCCAGCCGCACGGTCCAGCTCCGCTGCCAGGCGGCGCCCTTCACTCCACGACAATGGGGTCACCCCTCCAGCGCTCGGCCATGTCCTCGTGGAGGATCCGCTCCTGCAAAAGCACGATGCCTTCGAGCAGGGCCTCGGGCCGAGGGGGGCAGCCAGGGACGTACACGTCGACCGGGATGATCTGGTCGACCCCCTTGGTGACCGAGTACGAGTCCCAGTACGGCCCGCCGCAGTTGGCGCACGAACCCATCGAGATCACGTACTTCGGGTCGGGCATCTGCTCCCACAGCCGGCGCACTGCCGGGGCCATCTTGTCGGTGACGGTGCCGGAGATGACGACGAAGTCGGCCTGGCGGGGGCTCGCGGGCAGGGGGATGACCCCGAGACGCATCACGTCGTAGCGCGGCGACGCGAAGGCCGCGCCCATCTCGATGGCGCAGCACGCCAGTCCCCACTGGTAGACCCACAAGCTGTACTTGCGGCTCATGTTCAACAGCTTGGTGAGTGGTGCGGGCAGCTTTCCCGACTCGACTAGACCCAACGCAACACCCCTTTGCGCCAGGCGTAGAACAGGCCCAGGGCCAGGATGAAGATGAAGATGGCCATCTCCACCAGCCCGAACGTGCCGTACTCCTCGAGCCGGGTGGCCCACGGGAAGATGAACACCGCCTCCACGTCGAACATCACGAAGAGCAGGGCGAACACGTAGTACCGGATGTTGCTCTGGGTCCACCCCGAGCCGACCGGATCGACCCCGGACTCATAGGTGATGTACTTCTGGGCCTGGGGCCGGTTGGGCCGAATCAGCGCGCTCAGTCCGATGAATGCGCCCACGAGCGCACACGCAAGGCCGCCGAAGATGGCGACCGTGAGGTAACTGCGGAGGAACTCGGACACGGCGAGTGAGCGTAGCGATCGCTAGGGAGGTGGGCCAAGGTGATGGTTGGCCCCAAACCTACCCCACCCCGGGCTACCCGGTGCGCTCCTGTGGGCTCGGCGGGGGGGCATCCTCCCTGCTCAAGGCGGCTGCGCCGCTGCCGATGGAGGGGGGTGCTGCTGTCCATCGTGCTGCCGGCCTACAACGAGGAGCACCGCATCGGCGCCACGCTCGACCAGGTGGTCGAGTACCGCCGTTCGAGCCCCCACGAGGTCGAGATCATCGTCGTGGACGACGGGTCGGTGGACGATTGTGCTGCAGTGGCCGAGTCCTATGCCGCCGAGCTCCCGGCCCTGCAGGTGCTGCGGCACCAGACCAACCGGGGCAAGGGCCGGGCGGTGGCCACCGGCATGCTGGCGGCCACGGGGGTGTACCGGGCGTTCTTCGACGCCGACGGCGCCACCCCCATCGCCGAGGTCGACAAGCTGCTCTCCGCGGCGCTGGCCAACCCCCGGGCGGTGCCGATCGGCTCGGTCCGGGCGCGGGGGACCACGATCGGGCGGCGCCAGCCCCTGGTGCGGACCCTGGCCGGCAGGGCCGGCAACGTGTTCATGCGAGCCACGGTCCTGCCGGGAGTGGCCGACAGCCAGCGGGGCTGCAAGCTCTTCCCCGGGGCCCTGGCCGACACCGTCTTCCGGGCCCAGCAGATCGACGGCTGGGGCTTCGACATCGAGGTCCTGGCGCTCTGCCAGCGCCTGGGCTACCAGGTACTCGAGATCCCGGTCCGCTGGGACCACGTCGAGGGCGGCCAGGTCCGCGCCTCGGCCTACCTCAGCACCCTCCGGGAGGTGCTCCGCATCCGCAAGCTCCTGCGCACCGGCGCGCATCAGCTGGCACCGGTGGCCGCTGGGACCGGCCAGGTGGGTGGGCTCGACCGCTCCCCCGCCTGAACGACGAGACCGTGACCGTCGCCGTCGGTGGCCGGGGTCGAGCTCGAGCTCGACCCGGGCGCAGCTCTCGACTCGCCCGCGCTGCGCTGCTGGCCGTCGGGGTGGGCTTCGTGGTGTCGGTCCTCGGCGGCTCGGGATCAGGCACCCTCTCGGGCCGGCTGGGCGGTGACTTCCCGGCCTTCTACGCCGCGGGTTCGATCGTCGCCGACGGCGACTGGGCGCACCTCTACGACCCGGACCGGCAGCTGGCCGAGCAGGCCGAGCTGTTCGGCGACACCGGCGGGACCGACTACCTCTACTTCGCCTACCCGCCCCACGCAGCGGCGCTCTACCGACCGCTGGCGGCGCTGACCTACCGGACCGCCTACGTGGTCCACACCCTTGCGATGGTGGCAGCCCTGGCCGGGGCGCTGGCGCTGATGCGGCCCATGGTGGCCACGGTCCGGCGCCATTTCACCGTCGCCCTCGCCGGCTCTTTGCTTCTCTACCCGATGCTGCGCGCCGTCACCGGCGGCCAGAACACCGCGCTCAGCCTCTTGGCGCTGGCGGCGACCTGGCGGCTGCTCCACGACGACCGGGACACCGCGGCAGGCGTGGTGCTGGCCCTCCTTCTCTACAAGCCACAGCTGGCGCTGCCGTTGATCGGCCTGCTGGCCCTGGCCCGCCGCTGGCGGGCGGTTGCCGCGGCCCTGGCGGGCGCAGGGGTCCTGTGGGCCCTGGGCGCGGCGCTGCTGGGCGCCGGCTGGGTGGGATCGTGGTGGGCCTCGGTGTCGGACTTCGCCGTCCAGGACGCCGAGGTGAACAGCCACAACGCCATCTCGTGGCTCGGGGCCGCCGAGGCCGTGCTCGGCGCCGGAACCGGCCTCGCTCGCCTGGTGGCGCTGCCCCTGGTGGCAGCGACCGTCGCCTGGCTCGTGTGGCTGTGGGCCCGGGCCCGGGTGGACCTGGCCACCAGGATGGCCCTCACCTGCGTGGGCCTCATCCTTATCTCGCCCCACGCCATGTTCTACGACGGCGGCCTGCTGGTGCTCGCGGCGGTGGTCGCCATGGATCGGCTGGGCGCAGAGGCCACGGTGCCCGTCGCGTTGGCGTGGGGCGCGGCCTGGCTGCAGCTCGGGGGCGAGCCCCTGGGCGTGGCGCCGCTGTTCGCGGTGGTGGTGCTGTGGGGCGGCTGGCTGGCGTGGCGGACGGTGTCGCTCAGCGCCGGGTCGCGAGCGCCAGCGCGCTGACGGCAGCGGCGGCGGCGATCAGCATCAGCTGGGTGATCCAGATCGAGCCGGTCATGGGCAGGTGCCCGTCGATCCCGCAGATCAGGTGACCGGTCATCAGGACCCCACCGGTGACGGCACCCGCCATGGCCGTCAGGCGGAGCTTGACCGCCCCGGCAATGAGGGTCCCGAACCAGAGCAGGGCGCCCACGTTGGCCAGGAAGGTGAGGAGGGCCGTGGGCTGGATGGGCTCGGTGGTTGCGGGGTTGATCCAGCTCGCGATCCCGAGCGCGACGAACCACGCTGCAGCGACGGCGCGGGGCGAGATGAACGTGGTCCGAGTGGGCGTGTCGGCAGGAGCAGCCGCTCGCTCGTCGGTGCGAGGCAGATCCAGCACCCTCATCGTCAGCACCTCCGTTGTCTGCTCCATGCAAGTGTGCCAGACGGCAACGGTCGGGGGCTCGCGGATTCCTCAGCCCGCGGCGGCCCGAGCCCTCACTGCGGCGGCCTCGAGCACGCTGACCACCTTCTCGACCTGGAACGCCGCCGCCGGCCGGCTGGGGTCGGGCCAGAGCCGCTTGCCCCCGGCGAAGTAGTCGTTGCCGTAGGTGTGGATGGCCCCGGTCCACTCACGCGACGGGTTCGACACCGCGTGGATGGTGTCGTCGCCCAACAGCACGGTGTCGTGCCGGCGCAAGGTCTTGCCGGGCCGCTCCTCGAGGGTGCCGTCGGGCAGCGTGCGGAAGAAGACGTTGTCCTCACGCCCGCCGTAGAGCCCGATGGCGGCCCAGGCGCGGTGGTCGTGGGCCAGCAGGTCCACCCCGGGCGGCCAGATCACGTGCAGGACCGTCAGCTCGTCGCTCACGTACCACGGGGTGAACACCGGGGCCGCGTCCGGGGGGCCGAGCGCAGCCTCGAGCGCAGCCGGGTCCGCAACCGCCCGCTCGATCACCTCCTTGACCGCCAGGCCGCCACTGCGGCCCTCCGCCTGCACCGCCTCGACGCATTCGGCAACGAAGCCGTCGATGTCGAACATCGCGCACCTCCGCAAGGCTCTCCTCGCGGATCGTAGTGCGATCCGGTATAGGGATCAGCCCCGGACCAGCTCCGGCAGGGCGTCCCGAGCCATCTCGACCACCGGCTGAGGCCACACACCGAACACCAGGGTGAAGCCCACGGTGATCACCAACACCGCGCCCGCGCCCCAGGGGACCCCGATCGGCGCGACCGGGTCCGGGCGCTCGTCGTCGGGCGCCTCGAGCCAGACCTTGACCATGATCCGCAAATACAGGAAAGCGGCGACGACGGCGGCGATCATGGCCACGATGGCGAGCCCGAACGACCTGGCGTCGACCGCGGCCTCGATCACGTAGAACTTCGCCAGGAACCCGGATGTGAAGGGCACCCCGGCCTGGCCGAGGAGGAAGACCGTGAGGGCCACCGCCACCAGCGGGCGAGCCGTCGCCAGGCCCCGCATGTCATCGAGGCTGGTCCGGGCGTCGCCGTGGCCGGTCACGAGGGTGATCACTGCGAAGGTCCCCACCACCATGAACGCGTAGGCGGCCAGGTAGAACAGCACCGACGAGGTGCCGTCGGGGCTGGCGGCCTGGACCCCGACGAGCAGGTAGCCGGCGTGGCTGATGGACGAGTAGGCCAGCATCCGCTTCACGTCGGTCTGGACGATGGCGAACAGGGATCCCACCACAAGGGTGGCGATGGCCAGCCCGTAGATCACCGGCTGCCAGTCGGTCCGGTAGTCGATGAAGGTGACGTAGAAGACCCGCAGCAGCCCGGCGAAGGCGGCGGCCTTGACGGCCGACGCCATGAACGCCACGACCGGGGTGGGCGCGCCCTGGTAGACGTCGGGGGTCCAGGTGTGGAAGGGCACTGCGGCCACCTTGAAGCCGAACCCAACGAGCAGGAGGGCGAAGCCGGCCAGGAGCAGGGCGTCGTCGACGAGCACCACGTTGGCGATGAACGTCTTGATGTCGACCAGGTTGGTGGAACCGGTGGCCCCGTAGGTGAGGGCGATGCCGTAGAGGAAGATGGCCGAGGACAGGGCCCCGAGCACGAAGTACTTGATGCCCGACTCCTGGGACTCGACCCGCCGCAGGTGCATCGCGGCCAGGACGTAGACCGCGAGGGACAGAATTTCCAACCCGAGGAACAGCACGATCAGGTCGTTGGCGCTGGCCATGATGATCCCGCCGGCGGCCGAGAGCATCACCAGCACGTAGAACTCGGGTCCGTCGAGGTCCTCCCGGCGCAGGTAGTGGTCGGCGAGCAGGGCCACCAGCGCCACCACCGCTGCGATCAGCATGGTGACGAAGACCGAGAACCCGTCCACCCCGTAGCTGGAGTCGAGGGTCGAGAAGCTGTCGAGCCGGCCGTCGGGGAGCCGATCCTGCACCCGGTCCCAGAGGGGGACGGCCACGACGATGGTGGCCACCCCGGCCAGCGCGGTGTAGATGGAGGAGAACCACCGGGGCAGGGCGTCGCGCGCGAGCGACATGATGGTGAGCAGCACGATGGCCGCCCCGGCGAGCACGAGCAGCGGCAGCAGGCCGGACCAGGCCACCTCGGGGGTGGGCGTCGACTCCAGCGGCTGGGCTCCCTGAGCGAGAACGGTCACGGCCCGGCCTCCTCGTCACCGTGCTCCTCGTCGTCGTCACCGTGGTCGTCGTCGGCGTCGGTGTGGCCGGCGTGGGTCTCCTCCAGCAGCTCGGCGAAGGACCCCGTGCGCCCCCCGCCGGGCACGGGCTCGACGAACTCGCCGCCGAGGCTGGTCTCGACGTGGGCGACGAGCTGGTCGACCGCGGGTTCCATGCGCTCCAGCATGGGCTTGGGGTAGACGCCGAGGAACACGATGGCGGCCACGATGGGGGCCAGGACCAGGCCCTCCCAGGCTGTGAGCTCCTTCACCTCGGCGTTGTCGCCCTCGGCGGGGCCGTGGAACACCCGCTGGTAGGCCCAGAGGAGGTACAGCGCCGCCAGGATGACCCCGACGGTGGCGACCACCGCCCACCAGCGGTGCGCCGCGAACGCACCGAGGAGGATCAGGAACTCGCCCACGAAGCCGTTGAGGCCGGGGAGCCCGATCGAGGACAGCATCACCACCGTGAACGCGGCCGCGAACAACGGGGCTGCCTTCTGCAGGCCGCCGAGCGCGGCGATGTCGCGGGTGTGGCGACGCTCGTAGAGCCAGCCGACGAGGAGGAACAGGGCGCCCGTTGACAGGCCGTGGTTGACCATCTGGGCGATGCCGCCCTGCAGGCCCTGGGTGTTGAGCGAGAAGGTGCCCAGGATGATGAAGCCCAGGTGGGCCACCGACGAGTAGGCCACCAGCCGCTTCAGGTCCTTCTGCATGGTGGCCACGACGGCCCCGTAGATGATGCCCACGACGCCGAGGGTGAGGAAGAGGGGCGCGAAGAAGTGGCTGGCTTCGGGGAACAGGTAGAGCCCGTAGCGGATGAAGCCGTAGGTGCCCAGCTTCAGCAACACCCCGGCCAGGATCACCGAGCCCGCGGTGGGGGCCTCGGTGTGGGCGTCGGGGAGCCAGGTGTGGACCGGGAACAGCGGCACCTTCACCGCGAACGCCAGCGCGAACCCCAGGAACAGCCAGCGGGCGGTGGTCTCGCCGATGGCCAGGTTCTCGGCGATCGCCACCAGGTCGAACGTGAGGTCGGTGCCGCTGTCGCGCGACTGCAGCGACACCAGCGCCAGGATGCTCACCAGCATCAGCGCCGACCCCAGCATCGTGAACAGGAAGAACTTCGTGGCCGCGTAGCGGGCGTTGCCGTGGCCCCACTTCCCGATCAGGAAGTACATCGGCACCAGCACGATCTCGAAGAACACGAAGAACATGAACAGGTCGAGGGCGACGAACACCCCGAGGCACCCGGCCTGCAGGACCAGCATCCAGGCGTAGTAGGGCTTGTGGTCGTGGCCGGGGTCGACCGCGATCATCGACAGCGGGAAGAGGAGCCCGGTGAGGACCACGAGGAACAGCGAGATCCCGTCGACTCCGGCGAGCCACTGGATCCCGAGGTCGGCGATCCACTCCTGTCGGGACACGTACTGGAACCCGGCCATGTCCTTGTCGAACTCGACCATCATCCAGACGCTGAGCGTGCCGGCCGTGCCCGAGAACAGGACCCCGACCAGCTGGTGGACGCCGCGACGGGCGTTGGGCACCAGGGTCACGGCCAGCGCCCCCACCGCGGGGATCAGCACCAGCGCCGGGATCGCGGGGAAGCCCAGGTCGGCGGCGAGCACGGCGGGCCCCATCAGAAGTTCATCCTGGCGACGAAGTAGGCGCCCAGGGCGACGGTGCCGAGAACCACCGCGAGCGCGTACGAACGGACCAGGCCGGTCTGCAGGGGCCGCAGCCGGCTGCCCAGGCCGCTGGTGAGGCGGCCCGCGCCGTCCACGGCCCCGTCGACGACGGTGCGGTCGAACCAGGTGACGAGGTCGAAGAAGCGCCGACCCGGGCCGCCCATGAAGTCGGTGACGGCCTCGTCGTAGTGCCAACCGCGGGCCAGGACCGGCAGCTCCACCCGGCCGGGGTCGACCCGGCGGCGCAGGTACACCACGGCCGCCGCAGCGATCCCGGCCACGCCGACGACGACCGCCACGATCGCCAGCACCCACTTGGTACCGGCCCCGGCATCGACGTGGACCTCGTTGCCGAACAGCACCGGCTCGAGCCAGTGCTCCAGGAACTTGAGGTCGCTCGAGAAGGGCAGGTTGAGGACCCCGGCGACCAGCGCCAGCCCCGCCAGGGCCACGAGCGGGAGCCACATGAGCCATGGGGACTCGTGGGGATGCGGCGGAGACTCCTCGGACCGCAGCGAGCCCCAGCGGGCCTCACCGAAGAACGTCATGAACACCAGCCGGCTCATGTAGAAGGCGGTGAGCAACGCGGCCACCAGGAGCAGCACCCAGGCCAACGCGTTCTCGTTGAAGGCCGCGAGCAGCACCTCGTCCTTGGACCAGAAACCGGAGAACGGGGGCACACCGGAGATGGCCAGCCAGCCCACGACGAACGTCGCTGCGGTGATGGGCATGGCCCGAGCCAGGGCCCCGTACCCCCGCATGTCCTGCTCGCCGTCCATGCCGTGGATGACCGATCCGGCCCCGAGGAAAAGGAGGGCCTTGAAGAACGCGTGGGTGATCATGTGGAAGATCGCGGCCACGTACAGGCCCGAGCCCACGGCCACGAACATGAACCCCAGCTGGCTGATGGTCGAGTAGGCCAGCACCTTCTTGATGTCGTTCTGGGCCACCGCGATCGACGCCGCGATCAGCGCGGTGACCAGTCCGGCGATCCAGACCAGGTCCGACGCCCAGCCGGCGGCCTCGGCGATGAGGGGGTTCATCCGGGTCAGCAGGTAGACCCCGGAGGTGACCA